>JBEHWP010000545.1:0-4798 GCA_040217665.1 Vulcanimicrobiota bacterium | reverse complement strand
GAAAATTTTAAGAAGGTCAAATTCAAGAGACGATAATTCCACCGGCTTTCCACTTATAAAAGTTTTCCTCTTTTCCGGATCAATTTGTATTGAGCCGGTATCTAAATGTTGCCCCCTTCCTTTTTCATTTTCTTCCGTTCTTTTCGAAAAATGCTCTTTTCTTCTCAGAACTGCCCTTACCCTTGCAAGTAATTCCCTGGAATTAAACGGTTTTACTATATAATCATCTGCTCCTATTTCCAGTCCGAGTATTCTATCTATTTCATCATTTTTTGCAGTAAGCATAATAACTGGAAGATAACTATAACTGGCATTTATTTTTTTCAACACCTCAAAGCCATTCATATTTGGCATCATCACATCCAGAATTGCTATGTCAAACTTCTCTTTCTCAAGCAGAGAAAGGGCCCCTTCTCCCGAAGTAGCTCTCGAAATTTCAATGCTATTTCGGGAAAAATAGATTTCAAGAAGTCCAAGTAATTCTACATCATCATCAATAAGTAAAGCCTTTATCATAAAAACACCTCTCTATTCTATACTGTACCTATTATAAGCAAAAATTTTCCAAAATAATAGCGAATTTACAAAGTGTTATATATTTTTACAATTTGTCATAAATTTAGTAATTCACTTCACAAATTATGAGAATCGTAAAGCGTAACTGGTAACGCGTGACGGATGGTTAGTAATGCGTAATGCGTATTTTCGCCGGTACCGGGCGACACCAGGTGGCCCCCCTCCTCTACCAAACACCCTTCACGCTTCTCAATTTTTATGGTAAAATATCCAGAAAAAAGGAAAGGAATTTAGAATGTCAGAAATAAAGATACCGGAAAAGTTAAGACCGGAAAATCCATGCCAGAAATGCGGTCATAATGTTATAGTAGAAAGTATTCTTCAGGAAAGGTACGGAGAATACAGTTTCTGTAAAAAACCACTGGGAGCTGCTCTTGTATGGACAGAACACGGATGGTTCAGTACAGCGACTTTAGAACCGGTCGGTGTGATTGTAGCATATATATGCAGAAAATGCGGATTCACAGAAATATATACAACAAACACAGAACAAATCCCTATAGGTAAAGAACATGGCACAAGAATTATAGAAACAGAAAAATCTGACTTTCAAGCTCTATGACATCAGAAAAAACAGTAGTAACAGGGAAAAAACTCACAAAAAAATATAACGATTTTACTGCAGTGGACTCCATAGACTTTGAAGTTCTGCCGGGGGAATGTTTCGGTTTTCTCGGCCCTAACGGTGCAGGGAAAACTTCTACAATGAAAATGATCTATGGTTTTTCTCCTGTAACAGATGGAGAACTTACTGTTCTCGGCCTGAATGTAAGGTTTAACATCAGAGAAATCAAAGGAAGACTCGGAGTGGTACCACAGGAAGATAACCTGGATCCTGATTTAAATGTACTGAAAAACCTGCTGGTTTATGCAAGATATTTTGATATTCCAGGAAAAACTGCCATGGAGACTGCCCGGGAAAATCTGGAATTATTTCAGTTATGGGACAGGCGCCATAGCCGTATAAGGGAATTATCAGGTGGTATGAAAAGACGTCTGGTCATTGCAAGAGCTCTCATAAACAGACCGGAACTTCTTATTCTGGATGAACCAACTACAGGACTTGATCCTCAGGCAAGACATCTTGTATGGCAGAAACTCAGACACCTCCGCAGACAGGGTACAACAATGATCCTTACAACTCATTACATGGATGAAGCGACACAGTTATGTGACAGACTGGTAGTGATGGATAAAGGGAAAATCCTTGCCCTGGCGTCACCTCAGAAACTGATAGATACTTATGTAAAACCGGAAGTTCTTGAACTTCATATGAATGAAGAGATTAAAGGAGATATTTTGAAAAAATTGCCTGAAAATCTTCAGACAGAAGATATTGGGGATACACTTTATATCTACTGTAATGATGCGAATAGTTTAAGACAGACTATGTTTCTTAAAGGTGTAGACAGGGTTTTGCAGAGAAGTGCCACGATGGAAGATGTATTTTTAAAACTTGCAGGACATACCTTAAATGAAGGTTCGTGACGCGTAACGCGTAACGGATGACGGGAGAAGTATCTTCAACGATGAAAGTTCTTAACATATTTAAAACATTGCCGGTAAACAGAGTTTCATACAGAGCACTGAGGGTGTGGCAGAGGAATTTCGATGTTTTTCTCATGCTGTGGAAAACAGAATTCTGGCCTCCTCTTATAGAGCCATTATTTAATCTCCTTGCCATGGGTTTTGGCCTCGGTGCCTATGTGACAGATATAAACGGCATGTCCTATCTTCAATTTATAGCACCGGCCTTCATAGCAGTTACTGTTATGTTTACATCCAGTTTTGAATGTACCTATGGTTCCTATGTAAGGATGGAATACCAAAAAACCTTTGATGCCATTATTGCCACGCCGGTAAATATAGAAGATGTTATAGCAGGAGAAATTCTTTACGGTGCTTCCCGGAGCATACTGAGTGCCATAGGAGTACTTTTCATTATTTCTCTATTCGGGCTCGTCCTTTCACCATGGGCTCTTCTTACACCGCTTGTAGCATTACTGGGAGGCATCATGCTTTCATCACTGGCCATGTTTGTTACGAGCATAGTTCCTTCAATCAATGAATTTAACTATTATTTTACTCTCTGTCTTACGCCTATGTTTTTATTTTCCGATGTATTCTTTCCTCTTCAGGCACTTCCCGAATGGATAAGATGGGCAGGATGGGTTTCTCCACTGACTCATGTAGTAAATATAGAGAGACTTCTTGTACTTGGCAGAATAGAACCGGTAATTATATATAATTTTCTTTATATAATAATATTCGGTTTTTTTCTATTTAACATAGATCTGGTTCTAATGAGGAGAAGACTTATAAAATGATATGCTTTTTCGTAAGTGACCTGCACGGTTCAGAGGAACGTTACAAAAAATTTTTTACTGCTATAGAAAAAGAAAGACCTGAAGCAATATTTATGGGAGGTGATCTACTGCCGTCAGGCATTGCTTCCATGATGTCTTCCATAAATCCGTCTCACAGGGATTTTATCAATGATTTTCTTGCAAGGGAATTTTCAAGGGTAAAAGATATATTAAAAGATGAATATCCCGCTGTTTTTCTCATACTTGGAAATGATGACGGAAGATTTTATGAAGCTTCCGTCATGGATATAGCTACAGGAGGACTATGGAAATATGTCCATATGAGAAAAATATCTTTCAGAGATCTTAATATCTATGGCTATTCCTATGTACCTCCCACTCCTTTCAGACTAAAAGACTGGGAAAGATATGATGTTTCAAGATATGCAGAACCGGGATGTTTATCTCCCGAAGAAGGTATTCATTCCATAACAGTGTCAGAATACGAAAAAAAATATTCTACCATACAAAAAGATCTGAATAATCTGGCAGGTGAAGATAACCTGGAAAAAGCAATTTTTCTTTTTCATAGCCCTCCTTATAACACTGTTCTGGATAGAGCTGCTCTGGATGGAAAAATGATAGATTACGTACCTGTAGATACACATATAGGAAGTATTGCCATAAAAAATTTTATAGAAGAAAAACAGCCTCTTATTACCCTCCACGGTCATGTTCATGAATCGGCACGGATTACAGGAGCATGGAAGGAAAAAATTGGAAATACCAGCTCTTTTACCGCTGCCCATGACGGGCCGGAACTTTCACTGATAAGACTTGATCCGAAAAATCCTGACAGAACAACAAGAGAACTTCTTTAAATCGTCATTCATCTTCTTTTACAATCTATCATAGGCAAGTAATCTGTTCTTCCGTCTTGCAAGTTCACTGGCATATTTTATACCAAGAGTAGAAGCATTTTCTTTTGCCCAGTCCGTTAATTTTGTTTTTCCGGCAGGAAGACACTCTACATACAGAAGATCTTCCATAAGACCTTCCACTTCATCCCATGTAATAACTACATCTCCCATAATTTTTCCCATAATGTATCCTACAAGATATATTAAAACAGGAGGTAAAGATATTACAGGACGGAATTTTCCGATAATTCTGCCAAGTTCTTTTACCAGTTCTCTGTATGTAAAAGTCTCAGGCCCTGTAGCATTTATTATGGAATTTTCACTATTTTTTCCTTCTCTTACTGCAAGTTCTGCAAGGTCTTTAACATATATGGGCTGAAGTCTGTAGAGGCCATTTCCGAAGACAGCAAACAGAGGAAATCTTCTGAGCATCCATGCAATATTATTGATTAAAATATCTTCAGGGCCAAATATTACGGCAGGTCTGAGTATCGAATAAGACATACCGGAGTTAATAAGAGCTTTTTCCAGTATTGCCTTTCCGCTGAAATATTCAAGACGGGAGATTTCAGAGGGATTTGTTATACTTATATGGACGATTTTTTTAACTCCTCCTTCCCTGGCAGCTTTAAATAGTTTCAATGTATTATCCACAGCAACGGAATGTTTAAAATCAGTATAATTAAATCTTACCCAGTACGTATTATAAAGAACTGACACACCTTTCAAAGATTCAACCATTTTATTAAAATCATCAAAATGATAGGGCCATGGTTTCACCTTATCTCCAAAAGGATTGGAGCGGTTCTGTGAATTAGTTAAAGTACGAACCTCATAACCTTCATCGAGTAAAAGGCCGGCGATATATTTTCCTGAATAACCATAGGCTCCAGTTACTGCATGTATATTTGTTCCACTCATATTTTTATCCTCTAGGTAATTGCTTTTTTGTTAAATGTGACAACATAGAATTAAATATTTAATATTTTTTTCCCT
>JBEHWP010000544.1:0-4818 GCA_040217665.1 Vulcanimicrobiota bacterium | reverse complement strand
ACAGCTCCTGCAATTCTGGCTTATGGCTTCATCTCTGGGGGAACCGCTGAGTCTTTCAAAAGCCGGATTAATATACTGTATAGTTCCTGATGTATCAGTTATGACAATGCTTTCCACAGATTGTTCTATAGCTGTAGAAAGACGGAGTCGATCTTCTTCTGCTGTCCTTTTTTCAGTAATATCAAGCCATGAACCTGCTATATCAACAGGATTTCCTTCCCTGTCTATAATCAACCTCCTTTCATCGTAAATCCATCGATAAGTTCCGTTTTTACATAAAAAACGGTATTCTATTGTACAGACAGCCTGATCTTTCATATGAGATAATTCGGATAAAACTCCCGGAAGATCTGATACATGAATATGATTATGCCAGAAATCCTTTCCCTCTACAAACTCTTCAGGAGTATAACCTAACAATGTTGTAATATTATTGCTTATATAGGTAAATTTATTGTAATCAGAAGGATTGCAGCTATAAATTACTGCAGGACATGTAGAAAGAAGGTATTGAAGCCTTTCTTTTGTAACCTGTTCTGCTATAGTGCTATAATGTTGATTTAACGTATCTCTTTTTGAAAGTCTTGTTTTTACTGTACCAATAATTTCCTGGGCAGTAAAAGGTTTGGTTATATAATCATCTGCGCCGAGGCTCATACCCTGGCGGATATCTTCTCTTTCCGATTTAACAGTTGTAAAAATAAAAGGTACTGTTGCTGTTTCAGGAAGTTCCCGCAGTTTATTCAGTACCTGATAACCATCAATTTCAGGCATCATAATATCACAGATAATTAAATCCGGCCTATATACTTTTGCGATTTCAAGACCTTTCAAACCATCATCTGCTCCTGTTACATCAAATCCTTCGGAAGACAGAATTGAAACTATCTGTTCACGAAAAGATTTCATATCGTCAATCACAAGAATTTTCTTCATAACATATATTCCTCCATATTATCGTCACTTGTATATGAGCCATAGCTTCAAAGATTTCTCTAAAAATTCAGTTCCTTTAATCTCTCTTTAAATTTTTCAAACTCTATGTAAAGTTCTTTTTCCAGTTCTTTTAGCTTTCCCTCATTATCAGAAAAACTCCGTTCTATTTTTTCTGCTATATTTCTCAACTTACCGGCACTCAAGTTGGACGAAACCCCTTTTATAGAATGGGCATGAAATTTTATTTTCTTACGTTCACCTTTTTCTATTGCAGAAGTTAAATTCATTATTTCAGAGGTTATATCATCTAATGACAGAGAAAGAGTCCTTCTGAAAAGCTGCAAGTTTCCATCGAGCCTATCTAAAAAAGCTTTACTGTCGAAGATTATATTCTCAACAGGAGGTGGAAATTCCTCCTTAATAAGGAGAGGTATTTTTTTTAATACTCTTTCAACAGCCTGAAATA
This sequence comes from Vulcanimicrobiota bacterium, assembly GCA_040217665.1. Classification (GTDB taxonomy): domain Bacteria; phylum Vulcanimicrobiota; class SpSt-956; order SpSt-956; family JAKJGF01; genus CALARM01. The sequence goes on along the minus strand of JBEHWP010000544.1, from coordinate 3,416 downwards.
TAACTCTACCTTCCATGGGTTTTGTAATATAATCATCCATTCCTGCATCAAAACATTTCTTACGGTGTTCTTTCATTGCATGGGCAGTCATTGCAATGACAGGAATATGTCCTCCTTCTCTTTCCTCTCTTAATCTTATATGTCTGGTTGCCGTAAAACCATCCATTTCAGGCATCTGAAGATCCATAAGTATAAGATTATAGTGACATTTAGCAAGAGCTTCAAGGACTTCTCTGCCGTTGGAAACAGTATCTATACGATATCCATATTTCTGTAATATATTTACTGCCAGGTACCTGCTTGTACTGTTATCTTCCGCAAGAAGTATACGTATTTTACTTCTTTTTTTCTTTCCTGCTTCGTCTTCAAGTTCTACAGGTTCTTTACTGATCTCTTCAGATTTAACTATAATAGTATCTTTCTGAAGTTTTTTCAAAGGAACTGTAAACCAGAACGTAGAACCTTTACCTTCGATGCTTTCAAAACCTATCTTACCTCCCATCATCTCACAGAGGTTCTTTGAAATAGCAAGACCAAGTCCTGTGCCCCCAAATTTACGTGTTATGGAAGAATCCATTTGAGAAAAAGATTTGAAAAGATTTTCCCTTCTATCTGTCACGATACCTATACCGGTATCTGCAACAGAAAATCTTAATATGGAATGAGCAATATTATCTTCTTCCAGAGTAACCTGAAGAGAGACCTCTCCTTTTTCAGTAAATTTAATTGCATTACTTACAAGATTGTACAGAATTTGCCTGAGTCTTAATTCATCACCGGAGAATAAAAAGGAAATATTCTCCTTTATAAAACAGTTAAAACGAAGATCCTTTTCAAAAGCTTTTAAAGAAAAAATATCTTCTACCTTTTTTATTATCATTCTGAGATCAAATTCTACAGGCTGAAAGGTTAATTTACCTGCTTCAATCTTTGAAAAATCCAGGATATCGTTTATTACGTAGAGTAAAGAAGTGGCAGAATTTTTTGCTATTTCAATAAACTTCTCCTGTCCGGGAGTTATTTCAGTATCTGAAAGTAGTTCAAGCATACCCATTACACCATTAAGAGGAGTTCTGATTTCATGACTTATATTTGCCAGAAATTCACTTTTGGCATTATTTGCTATTTCAGCTTTTTCTTTTGCAGCTATTAATTCTTCTTCTGCATGTTTACGATGAAGTGCGACAGATGCCTGATTGATAAAGGTTTCAATAATATCCTGATGTTTAAAATTTCTGCCTTTTTCTGTAACTATTGATACATTGCCGAAAAGCTCACCTTTTCTGGTAAAACCAATGGTATATATGTTTCCCATATTAAAATCATGTTCGAATTTTTTAGCCAGTTCCAGAGGAAGCGTTTTAAAAGAAAATTCATAAAGGCCTCCCTTTATTTTAAGGAGTTTTCCGCTGACAAGCTGATTTTTGGCCTCTTCATCTACAGGGAAAATCATACCTTTAAGGTTCTTACCAATAAGTTTCTCCGCCATATTTATTTTTTCTCTGTCACCGTCTGTAGCCTGAAGAATTAATTTATTTGATATGGTATCGTAAGAATTAACACTTACAAAGGCTTCACCTGTCAATTCTTTAAGACTCCTGGCTATAAATGAATAAATATCACCTTCTGACGGAAATTCTACAAAATTCGTAGAAGTTCTGAAAAGAAATTCCAGATTCTGAGTATATAATTTTTTCTGTCTTTCTGCTTTTCTCCTCTCCAGAATATTTATGAGAATTCCTGCCACCACTTTAAGTAAATTAATATCTTCATCTTTCCATATTTTTTCTTCTTTTTTAGAATCAAATCCAAGGGTGCCGACTAATCTATTGTTAACAATAAGAGGTATGGAAAGAAGAGATTTTATACCGATACGTTCCCATAATTCTTTTTCATTATATGCCTCATGAGGAATTTCAGAAAACCGGGTAAACTTAATTATCTCCCTTTTACGAAATTTATTAATAGTCCAGGAAATTTCTGTCAGACGTAAGTCTTTAAGATAGTCTGCCGTAATCTTAACATTCTTCAAGCTTCCTATATATACAGATTCAATTACGGAAAGATCCTGGGAAAAAAGTAATATGTAAGATGTATCAATCTTCAGAAATTTTGTAATTTCCTCCAGGGAACAAATTATCTCTTCATCAACTTCATCAAAATCAAGATTGATGAAACGACCTGATAACATGGTAACAAATTCTTCAATTTCATGGCGTTTTTGAAGGGCCATTTCATGTTCTTTTCTTTCACTTATATCTCTTGTCGTACCCGTTACACAGGAAGGTAAACCATTTTTATCCTTTACAATTACAGCCATAACCTCTGTCCACACAGTAGAGCCATCTTTACGAATCTGCTCCACTTCCATAATACGTCCGCCTGAGCTTCCGGGACATATATATTCTTTTTCCATTTCTTCATGGAATATTTTTTTCACAAGTTCAAGAGATTCGGGCATCACAGTATATAAAGGAGCAATAGCAATTGTTTCTTCCGGCGTATAACCAAGTAATTTTTTAACAGATGAACTCAGATAAGTGAAATTCATATTCAGATCACATGTCCATATAACATCTATTATATGTTCATCCAGCAATCTGTAACGGCATTCGATGTCCTTCAATTCCAGTGTATACTTTTTAATCTCCTGATTTTTATTCCAGTTACCGAGGAGTGAAAAGACAAGACAGTAAATTTCTTTCTGTTCGAAAGGTTTTTTTATATAGTAAATATCATTTTTTATCTCTTCTTTTATAAAATCAAGGGATAAATCTTCCGGATAGGCAGTAACAATAATAATTATTACATCTTTATCAATTTCTCTTAAAGCCATGGCAGTTTCCATTCCGTCAAGAATATTCATTCTCATGTCCAGTACACAGAGGGGTATTCTATTTCCGGATTTATATTCACTGTGAAAATATTCCAGAAGGTATATGCCGTCGTCAAAAGTTTTAATGGAAAAATTTTCACAGGTAAATATTTGCCAGTACATATTTAAAATATGTTCATCATCATCTGCTATAAGAATGTGATTATTATACATTGTTTTGCACCTTTATTATTGTGCTCCGTAACGGGAAATCACTGTGGACAATTACTATTTTAATTTTAAACCAAATAAATATTTACAAGGAATTTTAACGTTTAAAAAGAATTTAGTCAATAGAAAATTACGAAATGCGTAATACGTAAAGGGAGGTAAGTAGAAAAAGCACAATCTACTTATAAAAAACCGTGAAAAATATAAGATTTAAAACCGGTCTTGCCCTGCTTATACTGAATGTCCCAGTAGGTTACGGCGGACTTGTCGTTACGGGTGCTATTGCAGCCAGCACAGAGAGACCATTCTGGCTTTTAGTCGGACTGGGATGTTATATACTTTCGTGGATTATGCTCTGTGCCGGTATTTT
>JBEHWP010000543.1:0-4835 GCA_040217665.1 Vulcanimicrobiota bacterium | reverse complement strand
CCTTTAAAAATCTGTAAATTAAAATCGAAAATAAAAGAAAAATACCGACACTGGGAAAATAAAGATATCTGTCAGCCATGTTAAAAATAAGAGGCATGAATATATGGGATACGGGAATATAGAAAATAATAAACCAGCCTGAAGCAAAAAATAATTCTTTATCTTTTACGGCATTGTATAATATGGAACATACCAATAAAACCCAGAGGAGTAATGACATGATAAAATCAATTCTCAAGAATTTAACATCTGTATTTATCTTATATATAGCACTCAATCCGGCAGGCCAGAACAATAATTTACAATATTTCCCCAATACGATGACGGAAATAAACAGGTTTTTAAGAATCCCCGTTTCTTCCATTGTTTGAAGTCTCCATTTCTGGGCATGCTGAAAAAAGAATGAGATAAACTCGCATCCTGCGCCTATAAAGAAAAGGATTATTATAAAAGCTATTTTGTATTTTTTCTCCAGTTTAACAGGAAAACAGTAAAAATAGAGCAATAAGAGCATGGCATAAACACAGCTGAAAGGATGTGAAAAGAGGGCAAAAACGAAATTAAGAAGAGATAAGAAATAATAAAAAATCCTCAAGTTCCCGGTTATTTCTGCAGAACGAATAAAAAAATAAAAAGATGTGAGACAGAATAGAGCCGACAGCAGATGTGTTCTGGAGCTTATCCACAGAACGGCTTCGGAATGAACAGGATGAACGGCAAATAGTAACGTAGTTACAAATGGAATGAAGGTGTTTTTAAAAAGCAGTTCCAGAGTAAGGTAAATAAACACGAGAGAAATAATAAAAATTATTAAATTTGTAAGGTGATATCCGAAAGGGTTATTTTTCCATACAAAATACTCAAGAGAAAAACTCAAATAAACAAAAGGTTTATAATAAGTTCCTTCTTCTATGATAAATGACGGATTAAATATATCCTTTAAATTTTGAAGAGTAAAATGCTGGATATGAGGATTATTGATAACGACAGGGTCATCTATTGCCCAGAAATCATTATTGAGAGAATTTCCATAGATTATTACGGTAAGTATAATAATAAACAATAAAGGATTTAGGCTATGAAAAACCTTCATTATATATGCTCCCGTTTCCGTTATTATCCATTAACTGCAGAATGTCCTGCAAGTTCGTCTGCCATAGCTTCCAGTTCCGTTCTGTCTGGCAAAACAGGCATTATAAACAATCAGCATAATCTACCTTCAGAGATTTATATAAAATCAGCGCTTCCTGATCTAAATTATCTTTATTTAAAAGAGGTTTTAAAATATAATTCATTCAGCACTCTTGCTGCTTCAAGGCGCACTCTTTTATCTTTATCTTCAATGCCTCTGTCCAGGAAGGTAAATACACTGTCTTTATTCAGTCTGTTAAGGTTTGCTCCCGTCAGTTTGATTGCTTCCACTCTTACAGAACCGTCGGAATCAGCCAGGAGTTTCTCTATATATGTACCGACATCTCTGTCTTTAATCTTAAGGGCTATCTTTTCAGGTAATTTTACAGTACCTCCTACCGTAATACTGCCAGTTATTTCATTTCTGGACAGTACAGCAAGTGAAGGATAAAACTTTTCAGTAAGTCTCTTTACGTAAAGTCTCATTGAAGGACTGCAGAGAACTACTGGCACTATACCTTTTTTGACAAAATCTTTTATTGCCTCGCCGAAAGCTGTAAGAATATTCTTTTCCGTGGAAGGATCTAAAAAGATGTAAGAACTGTACTCATCTTTTCTGACAGATTCAATAATAATCTTCTCAAGGTCAGGTTCTATGGTCATAACCGTTATTATACCGTTAGAATCTCTGTATTCACTGCATATATAAGTGCTTAAATTTCTCCTCACATATTCTGTAAGTCTGTCAGTATCTTTTGTAATCTTCCCGTAATTGCCCAGTGTTTCAAGTATTGTAACAATATCTCTTATAGATATTTTTTCTCTGAGTAAATTCACGAGAACCTCTCTTATTTCTCCCAGAGTAAATAGAGAAGGATAAATTTCCTTTATCAGTGCAGGACGGGATTTTTTTACAGATTCCAGAACTTCTTTAACATACTGCCTGTCAATGAATTCATAAGCATAGGCATGGAGTATCTCTTTAATCTTTGTTGCCATAACACTGATGGGTTCGAAAATAATACAGCCCAGGTCCTCTGCTTTCTCCTGTTGGTCCTGCGTAATCCACAGAGACACACCATAGGTATTATCAATATATCTAATGCCTTTGAGGAGATTCAAAGAATCCCGGGGGCCAACGGCAAGTGAGCCGTTCAAAACAAGTTCTCCCGTTGTAATTTCTGCATCTTTGATTTTAATTACATACATATCAGGTTCCAGATTCAGATTATCTGTAAAATATATATCAGGTATTACAACACCGAGGTCCATGGCAACCTGTTTTTTTATAAAACCTGTATGTTCCATAAATTTATTCCCATATTTTGTAGCCTGATTGGGGTCCACAAGGGCAAGGAGGTCATGACCCAGTTCTATAGATATACTTTTAACTGCCATGAGATTGAATATCTGCTCCATGTCTTTTCTTGGAAATTCAGGATCAGGCTGGGCAGGAGCACTTTTAGTCTCATGTTTTTCTTCTTTTGTTCCCGGATATTTTTTTCTTATTTCAGTAAGGTCTGACAGAATGGTTTCTTTATCAAAAGAGGCAGGGAAATACTGGAAGGAATTAATGAGCCAGAGGGTTTTATCCAGAAATTTATCCAGATCTTCTTTCAGATTAAGATCACCCATAAGAATACAGAGTCTGTAACAGAGAACCGGTTCCAGGAATCTGATAAAGTTCCTGGCTCTTTCAATAATTTCTCTGGTCTTATAAAGATCTCCCAGATCCTTATAACAGAGAGCCATGAAAGCATAGGTTTCACCTTTAAATTCTTCTACAGTATTACTCTTCTTAAATTCCTCTATGGCACGGTCAAAAAATCCGCGGCAATAATAACATAACCCCATATATAAATGAATAATTCCCATATTTTCGGGAGTCGATTGGAATTCATAGAGACATTCTTCAACTTTTTTATAATCACCGAGTCTCGTATAGAATTCAGAGAGGAGGAAATTACAACCTGACAGAGAGCGGTCTTCAGATAAAATTTTCCTTACTGTGTCATAATCTTTTTCCTCAAGCAAACAGTCTATATAAAGTTTATAGGCCAGTCTTGAATAAGGTGACAGATTAAATGCCTGAAAATAACACTCCAGGGTTCTGTCTCTGTTTCCCATCTGCCTGTAAATATTGCCTGCCTGTATGTAATACTCACTCTTTTTATTTATAGAAATACATTCCTCTATCTGTTTCAATGCATGAATATAATCTTTTTTAAAATAATAAAGATGAGAAAAACCGGCACATGCAAGTTCTCTATCACGTTCAAGGAGTCCTCTGAAACATTCTTCACCTTTATCTTTCTGTCCGTCTGAAAGATATGTGAGGCCAAGATTATAAAGATGTTCCGGCTCATCTGAAATCTTAATGATCTTCTCTAAAATATCTATTTCAGATTTAAAATCCATTTTCAGCCAGTAAATATAACGAAGTCTTTTTAAATTATCCAGATTGTCAGGGTCAACGGAAAGACGCAATACACAGACTTCTTTTTCTACATCTATATTTTCGTCTTCCAGTTTCAGTACTTCTTCATAATGTTTGAGGGCAAGTGTGAAAATGCCTCTTTTAAAATATAATTTACCGAGGAGACTGTGGGCAGAAGAAAATCCCGGCTTAAAATCCAGTGCTTTAACCATTTCTTCTATTGCTCTGGATAAATTATTTATGGAATAATAACCATTACCTTTGCAAAAATGATAATCAGAAGCAAGCTCATTCCAATCTTCATCATCGAGCCTGTCTTTAAAAGCAAAATCCAGTTCGGCACTCTTCTCATAAATTTTGTTTGAAGATATATAATCTGATTTTTGAAACAATGTTAAGCCTGTTTTAAATGTTTCAAAACCATCTTTTTCTTTACCCTGCCTGTAGTAACATAACCCCAGGCCGAAGTAGAAGGGGGAAAAATATTTATATGTATCTATAGCTTCCCTGTAATGCTTTTCTCCCTGCCCGGGTTTACCGGAAAAGAGATATACGAGTCCGATATTATAACGGCTTATCCTGTCTGAAGAATTCACATCGAGGGATTTATGATAATAATTAAGAGCTTCACCGAAGTTTTTCTTTACAAGCCAGATATTGCCAAGACCTCTGAGAGCATATACATCTTCCGGATTTTTCTCAAGAGCCATACTGTGATATTTTGCTGCTTCTATAAATTTTTTCAGCCTGAAACAGGTTTTACCGAGAGCATTAAGAGCATATATATCACCGCTGTTAGCCTCTATAGCTTTTAAAAAATGTTCCTGTCCTTTACCCAGCCTGCCCTGTTCAAAATAAATATTGCCGAGATTATAGTGAACCTCTCCGTAATCAGGATCAAGCTCCAGAGCTTTATTATAATATTTAAAAGCTTCATCCAGATTTCCTCTAAAATGATTTATCCTGCCAAGTTTGAAGAATAATTTTTTATCTATTTCTCCTTTCTGGAGCAGATGACTGTATTTTTTATATTCTTCATCCAGGTTATAAACACCGGGATTATAAAACCTGTTTTCATTGTTTAATTCTTTCCCTGAATTTGCTGAAATGTCTTTCTGAAAATTTTCATCTAATGACATAAACACTCCCCCCTGTGAATCGTGACGCGTAACGCGTAACGCGTCACGAGAGAATCGTTAATCAAATATTCTTATAAAATAAAATTCGCCCTGATTTATAAAATATCCTTTAGATAAGTGAAGGTAAA
>JBEHWP010000542.1:0-4840 GCA_040217665.1 Vulcanimicrobiota bacterium | reverse complement strand
AAGGAGAGTTTGAGAGATCATCTTTCCAAACAGGCATCAAAGATACATGAAGGTAGAGGTAAAGTTGCTCAGAACCAGATAAAAGTCGGCGAAGCTCTGACAAGAGCAGGTTAATGTCATTTATGTAAAATAAAGAGCCCCAGGGCTCTTTATTTATTTCCAGGACTTTCACTAACATATCATTTATTTCTCAAAATAAACCATTTCTTTTCCGCATTCTTTTTTTGCCTCCAGTATTATACCCAGAAAATCCAGTATAAGTCTTGCTGCCAGCTGGGCAGTTATTTCGGAATGATCATATTGAGGATTTACTTCTACCAGATCAAAACCAACAATATTTCCTTTTTTCGGGAGAGATTTTAAAAGTTTTTTTATTTGATGATAGTTAAATCCTCCCGGTTCATAAGTGCCTGTTCCGGGAGCTACGGAAGGATCCATTACATCGATATCTATTGTTACATAAATATTTTTACCGGACGGTATCCGGTTCAGTGTCCATTCTGCACCATTTTCTATAGCTTCTTCCGCAGTAATTATGTTTACACCATGTTTTTTTGCCTCTTCATAAACTGTAAAACCATTCTGGATCCCCCTTATACCTATCTGAGTTATTTTATTGATATTCTTTAATTCGGAAATTCTTCTTATAGGGCTTGCATGAGAATAGATAATTTCTCCGTCTTTTATTGCATCTTTAAAATCCAGATGTGTATCAAAATGAATTATATCAAGAGGGATATCTCCAAAAGATTTAACTATGGGAAACGTAATGGAATGATCTCCCCCTATAGCTACAGGGAATACATTTCCTTTTATGATTTCCTTGAAACCTTCATATATGATATCCATATTTTCATCTACTGTACCGGCGCCGGGAAGTATGTCGCCGTAATCAATCATTTTAACATGGTCAAGTGAAATTTTTTTTGACTCTATATCAAAGAATTTATCATTAAACATGTAGGCAGTACCATAGGTACGGGAAGCTGCTCTTATTGATTTTGTACCATAGGAAGCACCGGAGCATGTTACCTGATCCATAGGTACACCTATAAATGCTATATCCACTCCTGTTAAGTCCCTCGTATGAGGAAGTTTGCAAAATGTCGAAATACCTAAAAACCTTATTTCATAATTGTCCATTATTTTTTCTCCTTTATTATATTCGACTCTGGCCATTTTATTCAGGACTTAAATCAAAGCCTTATAAAAAGACATTTTCTTGAGTTAAATCAGGTTCTGCATGTTGGGTGTTAGGTTTTGGGTTTTCTTAACCCGACACCTGGCACTCTTAAACTCAAAAAAATCAAATTTCCTATGTAATCCAGTAAAAAATAGAACAGGTCTACTTGCAAATTAGACTTTACTTATTTATTTCTGAGTTATATCAAGGCTTTTTAGAGTAACCTTATGGGGCGACTCTAATTGACCAGAGTCAAGTGAAAGTAACTATAATTATATGTTAATGCCAGTAGAAGGTCAAGGAAAGAGGATTTTTTTTATGACCATAGAATTTATTGTAAATATGTTGTTCTAGAAAATGAAAGGTTTGTTGTTATGGAAATATCCAGAATAATTTATGATCAGCTCTTAAAATCTGAATATAAGGCACTGGCTCTTAAAAAATCTTTAGAGACTGAATTTGCTAAAAGTCAATTAAACAGTGATGATTCTGTTGCACCGTCTCTCCCGTTAATCATAAAAGAGAAACAGTATAAAGAATTAAAGAAAACTTCTGAAATGTTATGTACTATTATGGATAAAACCATAGGATTGATAATCGATAAACAGAACACAGGCACATACATAAGAACCTACAAGTCTCTCTGGGATGTTATAAAAAAAGAAGATACTTTTATCTCCAATAATATAATATTTGCTAAAATAAGCGGAGTATATGATAAACATGATACTATAAGATATTACGAGTTCAGTTCCGAACCTTCTGAGCTTTTACTTGCAGAAGAAATTCTGGAAATATACGATAATGTTCAGGAATTGTCGGAAAGTTTGAAAAAAATTAATTTTTCTTTTTCCAATAAGTCATGGAAAAGTTTTGCGGGATTTCTTAAGACATGTCATAAAAAAATTGATTTTAATAAGAAGAAAGATGGTATAGCAATAATTTCTTTTCACGAAAATTATGGAGATAGAATATATTATAAATATTTAGCCAGTAATGGCTTCAATGTGTGCATGGCAAAACCTGAAAAATTCACTTTTAATGGGAAAGAGCTTATATACCAGGATTTAAAGATTAAACTTGTTATCTTTCCTCAGCCTTTAAAGAATATTACTTATTTCAATACTGACTTGAAACATGTTATAGATGCCTTTATCGGAGGTAAGGTTTTTATAATCGATACATTCAGATCTATTCTGGCCTCTGAAAAATCCTTATTTGCTTTAATTTCAGACAGAAAAAATCACTCTTTCTATAATGATAGAGAAGTAAAATTCATAAAAAAACATATTCCCTGGACAAGGATTGTAAGACATGAATGTACAACTGATATAGAAGGAAATGAAGTTGATTTAATAGATTATATAATTGCCAATCAGGACAGGCTTGTTTTAAAAAAATCCGGTGATATCAGGGGTGATCATTTAGGACCTGCATGGGATATGAATCCTATGGATTGGAAGACTCTTGTATCCTGGATTTTATCCTCTAAAGAACTCTGGGTTGCACAGGAAAAAATTGAATTTAATTCTTCTGAAAGGTATGCCATTGGCGATGACTGTATAAAATTAAAGAAAATTTTCTGGTGTGTACATCCTTATATATTCAACGGTAAATTTCAGACATGTTACGGGAAAACGTCTGATGAACCTGTAGTCAATGCAGATGCAACAGAAACGTTAGTCGGATTTATATGAAGGGAGGATTTAAAATGAGTAAAACCGATAAGAAGAGACCTTTAAAAAAAACCTGTTCCGGTGAAAAGCATGAAGGCAGAAAAAAATTATGGGAAATGATTGAAGATACCTATCTTGATTCAGATATTGAATCATTACAGAAATCTTTTGCGAATCATCTTGAATATTCTCAGGCCAAGACCAGATACAGTGCCACAGATTTTGACTGTTATAAGAGTCTCGCCTATTCCATAAGAGACAGGTTGATGGAAAAATGGAATGATACTCAGGAAGCTTATTATAACAGTAACGGGAAAAGAGTTTATTATCTGTCTATGGAATTCCTTATGGGAAGGGCTCTCTGTAATAATCTGATAAATCTTGGTATTAAAGATGACTGTTATGAAGCTCTCTGTGAACTGGGATATAATCTGGAAGATCTCAGAGAGCTTGAACCTGATGCAGGACTCGGTAACGGAGGCCTCGGACGTCTTGCCGCATGTTTTCTTGATTCTATGGCTACCCTCCAGTTGCCGGGATGTGGTTATGGTATAAGATATGAATATGGTATATTCGAACAGAAGATAGAACATGGATTCCAGGTAGAAAGGCCTGATAACTGGCTTCGCTTCGGTAATCCCTGGGAGATTGTCAGGCCTGAATATACTTACAATATAGAATTTTACGGCACAGTAAATGAAATGGGTGAATGGGTAAATACCAATAAAGTACTTGCAATAGCCTATGATACTCCTATAACAGGATATAAGAATGATACGGTAAACAACCTGAGGCTCTGGTCTTCAAAAGCTACTGAAGAATTTGCTCTTGAGTGTTTTAATAAAGGTGATTATATAAGAGCTGTACAGGAAAAAATAACGACAGAGAATATCTCCAAAGTTCTCTATCCGAAAGATGATATAGTGCCGGGGAAAGAACTGAGACTCAAGCAGGAATATTTCTTTGTTTCTGCAACATTGCAGGATATATTGAGACGGTACAGGGTAAATAATAAAGATTTCAATGATTTTTCTTCCAGATCTGCCATCCAATTAAATGACACCCACCCTGCCATAGCCATACCGGAATTCATGAGGTTACTTGTAGATAAAGAAGGAATGCCATGGGATAAGGCCTGGGATTTATGTGTAAAAACCTTTGCCTATACAAACCATACCATTTTACCTGAAGCACTGGAAAAATGGCCTGTTGAACTGCTGGGAAAACTTCTTCCGAGACATCTTCAGATAATCTATGAGATAAACAGAAGATTCCTTGAGAAAATACAGGAACTTTATCCTGGAGACACAGACAGATTGACGAGAATGTCTATTATTGAAGAAACTCCTGTTAAATCTGTGAGAATGGCCTATCTTGCCATAGTAGGGAGCCATTCTATAAACGGTGTTGCTGCACTTCATACAGAGATAATAAAAGATAAACTTTTCAGGGATTTCTATGACATATGGCCTGAAAAATTTAATAATAAGACAAACGGCATAACTCAGAGAAGATGGTTGAAACTCTGTAATGTAAGACTTTCTGATTTGATTTCAAAACATATCGGTGAAGGATGGGTTACAGATTTATATGAACTGAAAAAACTTATGCCCCTTGCTGAGGACAAGAAATTCAGGGAAGAATGGAAAAAAGTAAAGGAAGAGAATAAAAAAGACCTTGCAGAATATATAAAGAAACATAACGGTATTGACATAAATATTAATTCTATATTTGACTGTCAGATTAAACGTCTCCATGAGTATAAGAGGCAGCTTTTAAATGTTCTTCATATAATTACATTATATAATAGAATAAAGTCGATTTTACCGCCTGCTGATTTTGTCCCCAGAACCTTTATATTCGGTGCAAAAGCTGCTCCCGGATATTATATGGCAAAACTCATTATTAAACTCATAAACTCTGTGGCACAGGTAGTAAACAATGATCCCGATGTGGGTGATAAAATTAAAGTGGTATTCCT
>JBEHWP010000541.1:0-4841 GCA_040217665.1 Vulcanimicrobiota bacterium | reverse complement strand
TCTTTGAAGATTCTTTCCGATGTGTCAGAAAAGATTCATTCGGCAGATAAAAACTCTTCTGAAATTCTGGAAAAAATTAAATCTTTTGAAGAACGATGTTCAGCTATAGAGATTACGACAGGAAATATACAGGAAATTACCGGCAGAGCTTCAACGGAAGTGGTAAATACAGAACAAAAACTTTCTGATGCTGTAAAGAAATTTAGTGATATTTTAAGTAAATCAGAACATGCTTTTGAACAGGCCAGTCAGTCGGAGCAGAATTTTGAGAAACTTAACATTTCCACTTCAACTGCTCTGGAACGTTCACAGAAAGCCATGGAACTTTTAGAAAGCCTTACAGAAAGGATTAATACTACAGAAGTCAATATAGGTAAGGTTGAAAATAAAGCGGAAGTTTTACTGGAAATGGCATTACAGAAGGCTAAAGCCGTTGATGTACCGGAGGAGGTATTCGACAAGATAAATAAGGCTTCAATCGAAGCAAAACAGTTTATTTCCAGAATAGATGAGCTGAAACAGGAAGTTTCCAGTATAGATAGTAAAATAAAAGATAGTTATGGAAGGATTGGTGCGACTGCTGTATCTCCTTCCGTTCAGCCTGAAGAGCTTGAAGTTCCTGATGAATCAGAGCTTCCCCTGGATTTAGATGATCTTCTCCTTGTTCTTGTAGAACATAAAGCATCTGATCTTCATTTAAAGGTAGGGAGCCCTCCCTATGTTCGACTTGAAGGCAGTCTTATACCTGTAGGAGCTCAGGCACTTACAGAGAGAGATACCCTTCGTCTTATAGCAGGTGTCATGAAATCTTCTCAGAGGTCTACCTTTAAGCAGGACAGGAATTTAAGTTTTTCCTATTCTATTCCCGGAGGAATGCGTTTTCGTGTCAATGCTTTTTATGAAAAAGGTATGGTCAGTGCAGCTATTAGAATGATGCATGTTGAAATGCCGACGTTTGAAAAACTGGGACTGCCTGTAGAAGAAATAAAGAAGATATTTGACATGAAATCAGGAATTATTCTTATCAGCGGTCCTACAGGATCCGGTAAATCTACAACTGTTGCTTCTATAGTAAATTTCATAAATCAAACGAAGAAACAGCACATAATAACAATAGAAGATCCGATAGAATTTCTTTACAGAGACAGAAAAAGTATAATATCTCAGAGAGAAATCGGAGTAGATACGCCTTCTTTTTCCAGTGCTCTGTATGAGGCCATACAGCAGGATCCAGATGTAATAGTAGTTGGAGAAGTTAAAGACAGCCAGACTGTAGAGCTTGTCAATGTTGCTGCAGAAGCAGGAAAACTTATTATTTGTATGGTTCGTGCTACAAATTCCGTTCAGGCAATAGAAAGATTTTTAAGCCTCTATACAGGCAGAGACCAACATTATTTCCGTCATATTTTTACTTCTAATTTTAAAGGAATAATCAGTCAGAAGCTTGTAAGGCTGGATAAAACAGATAACATGCCCATCTTTGAAGTAATCTGGCCTGACCCTGATATGAGAGGTCTTATATTCAAAACAAAATACGGACAACTTTATTCTATTATAGCAGAAGGCCATAAGGAGGGGATATTGAGCTTTTCAGATTCGCTGAATGAACTTGTTAAATCAGGTAAGATAACCCCCGAAGAGGCTCTCAGGCATAAAGAACTTTTATTACCTAAAATGGATGTTCCTGATGATGATAATCTGCCTGAAGATAGCATGCTTAGCTGGCTTTAGAGGTAACCAAAAATAATATGTTCAGTTATGAAAATCTCTGTCCTCCCGTTACGCTTTATGCGTTACGATTTTCATATAAATTAAGGACGTGATTTTATTTGATAATTCGGAAGATCAGTGAGAGGAGGCGGAAAGCTCGAAAAACAAGAAGAAAAATTTTAAAATGGGCTATAATTACTTCCCGTCTTATACTGGTATTACTGGTATTTTTTCTCGCTTTTCTTCTGGGGAAATTTGCTCTGTCGAAGTTTATTCCTGCCAGGAGCATTGCCGTGGTAGAAGCTCATTTCACAGAAGTGCCTTTCACAATCAGTTGCCGCGGACTGATTTTCCGAAAAGAAAAAAAATTTACATCCGGCCTGGAAGGTGTATTACATCAGATAGCTACTGACGGCCAGAAGGTTAAAAAAGGTGATACAGTTGCTAAAGTATATAATTATGAACTTGAAACTACATTGAAAAAAAGAAGAATGGAGATAAGGCAGAATGGTGTAAAACTTCAGTTGTCCCGGCTCCGTCATCTCAGTCGATGGAAAATAATGGATAGGATCTTAGTATTTTCTCTGAATAAACAAATTGATAAACTCAGAGAAAATTTACTGAATTTTAAGCTTGATGAGAGCAAATCAATAGAAAAGGAAATAGAAGATGTAGTTTTAAAGAGGAAAGCCTTAAAAGAAGAACACAGGAAATATCAGATGGAAATGAGTAATAAAATCGATATGCTGGATAAGGAAAATGGAAATATAATTAATACATTGCAAAAAGATGTTTCTTTGAATTTTGCTGCTGAATATGACGGTGTAGTAAGTTATTATTTTGATGGTTATGAGGAGAAACTTTCACCTGACAGTATGTTGAAATCTCCTTTATGGGAAACTCCGAAAATAGAGCTTTCCCCTATAAAAATAAGAAATGGCCAGAAGGTAGGAGCAGGGGCACAGATTTTTAAATTAATCGAACTACCCTATTACATACTTACCAGGGTTTCGAGTGATAATAAAGATTATCTTGAAACCAGGGAAGACAGGGTTATAATGTTCCCTGAATATCATACACAGATAGCAGGTTCTGTAGAGAAAGTTTATGATAAAGGTCTTCAGAGTTCCGATCTTCTTGTAGTTCTTGCGTCCAAACAACTGGAAAATCCATTGCTTATTAAAAGAGAAGTTTCTATGGAAATACTTCTTTCGAAGGTAAATGGAGTATCTCTTCCAAAGACTTCCAGAGTGGAGAAAAACGGTGAAGTCGGAGTATATATAGTTGACCATGACAAAAAAGCAAAATTTTTACCTGTAAGGGTCAAGGTTGAAGACGGAAACCAGTTTATCTTAGAAGGTCTTAAAGATGGTGCTCTTGTTATTGTAGATTCAAGAGATATTACAGAAGGAATGGCGGTGACGGTTAAACAGTGATCGGTAATCAGTGATCAGTGACCACTCAGGACTGTAAGAAAAATAACTCTGACAAATTATTAGAATATTAGTATCATCGCGTCACGCGTTACGCGTCACGCGTCACGATATAAACTGTAATATGATGTCGTTATTGCCTGACAGTTCCTTAATGATAACTGATAACTGATAAATGGTCACTGCTCACTGATAAAGGTGTCTATTAAAGAAAATATTGAGAGAATAAAACAGGATATAGAGGTTTATAAAACATGTCCTGGAGAAGTGCTTCTTCTTGGAGTAACCAAAGGCGTTTCTTCAGAAAGGATAAGAGAGGCCTATGATTGCGGTATAAGGGATTTCGGAGAAAATTATCTCCAGGAAGCAATAAATAAAATGGATGAACTCAGGGATTTGCCTTTAAGGTGGCATTTTATAGGTCATCTTCAGACAAATAAAGCAGGTAAGGTTTCGGAAAGATTTTCCCTTGTTCAGAGTGTTGATAAAATTAAACTTGCAAGGGCTTTAAATGACAGGGCTGAAGGTAAGATTCTTGATATTTTATTACAGATTGATTTTACCGGCAGGGATAACAGAACGGGATTTAATCCGGACTATCTCGAGGAAGTGGAAGAAATTTTAAAACTTCCTCATATTAAAGTAAGAGGACTTATGTCTATGGCTCCCTTTTTACCTGATCCTGAAGATACAAGACCATATTTTCGGAAAGTAAAAGATCTTGCCATGGAATTAAAGGAAAAATTTGGTTTTGAGGCGAATTATTTATCTATGGGCATGACAGGAGATTATAAAGTTGCCCTGAGTGAAGGTGCCAATTTAATTAGAATAGGGAGTGGTATATTTGGACCTAGAACCTATTAGGAGAACCACCACATCAAAAGGAGGGGAAGAAAGTATGGCAGATAATAATGGTATTTTAAGTAAAATAAAGAAATTCTTTACCCTGGAAGATTTTGAAATGGAGGCAGATGCCGAGGAAGAAGAAGAAATAGAAGACGTTCAGGACTTTCAGACAAACAGAATAAGACAGAAATCCAATGTAATAAGTTTACCTTCTGCAAAACAGCAGAATATAGTTATTATGGAACCGATGGATCTTAATGAAGCAAGGGAAGTAGCAGATAATCTTAAATGTCGTAAGCCCATAATAGTCAATCTGCAGAAAGCAGAAAAGGAAATGGCAAGAAGAATTGTAGATTTTATCAGCGGTGTAACCTATGCTTTAGAAGGTAATGTCCAGAAAGTCCAGGAAGAAATATTCCTGTTTACTCCCAGCAATATTTCAATAATTCCTCCATCCAAAAAAGAACAGAAAGAACTTCAGGAACATTTTTTCTTAAAGTAATCTGTTGATTTTTTTTATCTGACTGATGTGAAGATGCTGCTCTTTAAAAAGCTTCGATTTTTTCTCATATTTGAGAAAGTCAGGTTTTCCTGTTAGATAGGACTCTTATTTTTCTTTTTCAGAATATAATCTTCGCGTCACGCGTCACGCGTCACGCGTCACGAAAAGAGATTCTTAAATATTATGAGATTTGGCATAGTTGGCGGTGGTATAACCGGTATTACCTGTGCCTATTATCTGGCACAGTTAGGACACAGTGTGGTATTAATAGAAAAGGAAAAAGAACTGGGAGGCTTTTCCGGCTCTTTTCTCCTGGCAGGAGGCTTTTTAGAAAAATATTATCATTATAT
>JBEHWP010000540.1:0-4848 GCA_040217665.1 Vulcanimicrobiota bacterium | reverse complement strand
AAATAATACGTGCTCTCAGAGCACGTATTATTTTTTCCGTTTACTGTTAACTGCCTGTTTTAGCCGTCAATGTCTGCATCGGTTTTAAAGGA
Source organism: Vulcanimicrobiota bacterium (assembly GCA_040217665.1). Taxonomy (GTDB): domain Bacteria; phylum Vulcanimicrobiota; class SpSt-956; order SpSt-956; family JAKJGF01; genus CALARM01. The sequence continues at coordinate 4,756 of JBEHWP010000540.1, read as the reverse complement.
AGCCACGACAGGCATATGATCTGAACCCCATTTTTTATGGTTCGGATATTTCCTTGTATCAAATACATGGGTGCTGTCTTTAATATAGTTTGCCACAGCTCCTCCCACAGGGCCTCCGTTAATATTTACAACTGTTATGCCTATCTGATCAATCAGGGATTTCCAGGGTATATTCGAATATTCCCCTTTTGCTTTTGCTTCTTCCGTTGCAAACTGCATGACACCGTCAGTCAGAATGTTCATACATTTGCTGTCTATAAAATCGTTACAGTCTCCCACTAAAATGATGTCTTTATCTTTGCCTGATGCAATCTGGTCTTTCATCCATTTATTTATAATCTTCGCCTGTTCGTCTCTGATACTTACTTTACCACCTTTTTCCCCTCTTTTGGATTTCATGTGAACATTTACCAGGGTGAAGCTGAAATTATCGGCTTTCATATCTACAATCAGAGGTGCTCTCAGATGGTTATCTCCCATTATATGCGGTACCTGTGCTTCTTTCAGTTCCTTTACAGAACTCTTATCACACTGGACTCTTTCAGCATTATATATGATACCTATATACTGTTTCTTCCCATTTCCCCTTACCCCGGTAGTGCCCAGTATGTAATCAAAGCCCGGCAGGTTGCTTACAACCTTCTGAAGAGCTTTCTCGTCTGCTATCTCCTGAATACCCATTACTTCCACTCCGGAATCCTTTATGACCTGTGCAAGCATTGCATAATCTTTATCATTTCTGGGTTTTTCTTTACTATCTCCGAGCCATTCCATATTATAGCTGCCTATTTCAACGGTGGAGCCGCCTTTTTCTGCAGTGCCCTGTGAAATTCCGCCTGTACCTACTGTGCTTTTTGAAGCATCTATCTTCTTTTTCATTTCCGACAGTTCTTTTGCAGGATCATTCTGAACCGATTGACCGAAACTTGTATTATCCTTCGGTTCCATAGAATATTCCTCTTTTTTATGACCATGATGTTTTTTTCTTGAAATTTCAGCCTGGTGCTTACCGTGATGAGCTTTTCCTATCTCCATATCCCCACAACCTTTCAATAGTTTTACCTGATTATCTTATCCCGTATATAAGTGTAACCTTTAGCAGGACGAAAAGCAATGGAATAATGTTAAAAAAATGTTAACTTAATTGTGGAAAAAGTTTTCGGGATTAGATATAATTAGAGTCGTGATGGGTAATGCGTAATGCGTGATGCTTAACGCGTGACGCGTGACGCGCAGGGTACGCCTGCTTACGACTCACGACTCATTAAGAAAGGATTTGATTTATGTTTTTCAGATTGCTGTCACTACTTATGTTGCTGTTTGTTTTTACCTCTGCCATGGCAGAAGAAATTCCGCCTTTTAAATTTGCACAGAACTATACCATAGATGATATTATGGCAGGCGGAGAAAAATATGAAAATTTTATAAGAGAATATCTTACATGGGAAGGAGAGTTTTTTTGTGTTGCCCGCGATAAAGAAAAGAATCTTATATATGACGGCTACATGCTTGATGAGAAAACAGGGAAACCTGTAAAATGCCGTTACTGGAGCGCACCGTCAAAAGAATGTCTTGACGTGGCTCTCTGTGTAAAGGCAATCTCAGGAGATTCACTCGCTGCAATTCTTTTCTCCGGCGGCGATAAAGAAAAAGCAAAAGAAAAAGCCCTTGAAATTCTCAAAGGCAAAATGGACAGTTATATGGATTATTACAGAGATTATCCGGGGTACGGAGGATTTATGCCGTGGTACTATATACAGGATAAAGTCACTCCTACAGATAACTGGGCCGGATATGTTCCTGCTCTTGATAACGGCGAATGGATATGGGCTCTGCTTGTGGCTGAAAAATCTTTAAGACAAGAAGGTTATACGGAACTTGCAGACAGATATAAAGATTATCTTTCCATGTTGAGAAAGAATACCATGAAGATTTTTTATGATAAGGAAGCCATGAAAGTCAGGGCAGATGTTCATATTCTGAATATGAAAGACGTTAATTCAGGCTATGAAACGGCAACTGACAGACTCAAATATATTACGGGAGAACATGGCGTTCATGAAGGTGTCATGATTGTTATGTACGTTACTCTCTTCGGTAATCTTACTGAAAAAGAAAAAGAATCAATATGGAAAGATATTAAAATGGTAAGGGTAGAGCATAAATACGGAACGACATGGCAGGGTTACTGGGGCTCTGCCCATGAAAGCTGGGCCTATCTTTTTATGCCATACAGGGATATGACCCGTTACAGGGATCTCTTCAGAATAAGAGAAATCATTCGTTCACAGAATGCCAGAGAAAGAGGTTATCCGGGATTTACTGCTTCCATCGGAAAACCGGGCGAAGACGGCTATCTTTCAGCCTGTGGCATTGAGGGTGTGGGTTCTCAGCCTGTGGAATACAACAATGTTTTTGCTCCTTACGGAGCTTTCCCCATGATCCTGGAATTCTCCGATAAACATGAAGGCAATTACGGTCTTGCATGGTTATTGAATATGTTAAAGGGCAGAAAAATGCAGGGACCTCTCGGCGGGGGAGAATCAGGAACAAATGACGGAACCCTGGTATCTTACAGCAAGACTGTTGACGGCACTTTCCCCGTTCTTCTCGCACTCATGGGAGGGCTGGAAAAAGAAACATCGCAAATGCTCAAAGATTACGGAGTATATGAAGAATTTATAAGAATTATGGAAGAAGAATATAATGAAACCTTCGGCGGAGAAGCTCTCAGGGAACCATGCGGTTTTACTCTGCCCGATGTTTCTGTCCCTGCAGATAAAATCTCTGATTATGTCTGTGAAAAGTGATTCGTGATTCGGTATGGGCGACCCTCTGTGGTCGCCCGGTACCGGTGAAAACATGTATCACGCATCACGCATTACGCATCACGATTATAGTGACCCTGTCATGGCTTTGACTCACCCTTCACGCTTCATACCACAAAAATACTCCTTTAAACCACCTGTAAATAGTCATTTGAGAGGATAGTAAATTCCCGGAATAAGAGTTATTATTAATACATTATAACCTGTTTTAAGAAGGTCGTGTTTTGCTGTTTTTTTATTAACAAAAAAAAATTAAGAGGCTAACAACATTTAACGAAAATCTATATAAAATTATGTAAAATGATTGATTTTATATATAAGAAAATGATATTTATAATATACAGTTAAAATAGAAGATCAGGAATTTATATGAAAATGATGAAGTTTTATGCTCCACTGTCTATTCATTTTCATATTTCGTTGTGACCGCTCCGGTCATGGTTGTTAGTAGAAGATTTAAATCAGATAGTAACAGTATTTAGCTGCAGATTATAGAGTAAAGGGGCGAATAAGGCGAAACGATTGATAAAGGAATTACGATATGAAAACAATAAAGATAAGGATAAAGGATAATAAAGTAAAACCTTATATAATCGAAAAAGTCTATGAATATCGTCATTTTGAAAATATGTATATAATTCTTCTGCATCAGGATTACAATCAAAACCTGAATGATTTTAAAGTATTAAGTGATTATCGAGTAATGTGAAGGAAATAAAAACCTGCGGTATAGATGTTGGAATAGAAAATCTTATAACTCTTTATATTAATGATGATAAAAGTAATTCATTAATAATAGATGGAAGACCTTATAAAACCTTTAATAGTAATTTTAATCGTATTACAGGTAAGTTAAACACAGATATTTCTAATCTAATAAACAGGAAAAATCCTGATGACAGAGAGAAAATTCAATATTTAAGTGATTTCCGTTCTTTTTTATATGAAAAACGAAACAGGTATTTTGAGACAGAATTTAATAAAATAAGTAAAAGAGTAGCAGAATATTTAGTCATAAAGGACGTTACTCATCTATCAATATCTAATAATCTATCAGAATTAAAGAATAATGGAAATTGTGAATTAAGAAAAAGTGTAAAACAAAGTTTTATCCAGATACCATTTATTAAACTCCTTAAAATGATTAAATATAAATGTGAGATACAGGGAATAAGAGTTAACTATGTTGATGAAGCATATACTTCCAGGACATCATCAATATCGTCAGACATAAAGAAAATACAGGAATTATCTAAAGATAAGAAACTTTCAACTGATGATTTCAATGGAAATCGAGTTAAACGGGGATTATTTTTAGATAACAGAGTAAACAAAATAGTTAATTCAGATTGTAATGCAGGATTTAATATTTGCAAACTAAATCCTGCCTGTAAAGATATTAATAAGAAAGGAGAAAGTTGGTTTAAACTATGTAATCCAAAGAAATTTAGATGCGATCATGATTTATGTAAATTTTTACATAATAATGAATTCGGATAAAACTCTTTTGGTGTAACGTTGTTATTTCTGTAGATTTTTATAATTTTGCATAGATTTACATAAATATAAATCAACGGTGGTAGGATGAAATTCAGTATTCTTATTATTTTATGTATGATGTTGCCTTTTATCACAGGCTGCAAGAAAGATGAAGCAGGCGCTTCGGAAAATGAAAGCTTAATCTGTGTGAGGCACATACAGGTAGACAGCAAAGAACATGCTGAAGAGATACTGAAAGAATTAAAAGAAGGAAAAACAACTTTTGAGAAGCTTGCAGGTAAATATTCCAAATGTCCTTCAAAAGTAAACGGTGGTAAACTGGAGCCTTTCGGAAAAGGAACAAAGGATAAGAAATTTGAAGAAGCAGCTTCCGGGCTTAAAGTTAATGAAACAAGTGAACCGGTAGAAACAGAACTCGGCTGGGAAAT
>JBEHWP010000539.1:0-4854 GCA_040217665.1 Vulcanimicrobiota bacterium | reverse complement strand
TCTTTAATAAAGGATAGTTTTAATATTACAAAAGCCTTCGGAGGATGTCTTTATATAGATCCCGGAGGTGTTTATTCTCTGCAATTACCTTATAACTGGGGTACCGGCAATGAAAATAAAGATGAAACAATTTACTTTACAGGTCTTTATGATAATGGCAGGGCTATAGCAACATGTGATATTGAGAAAATGGCAAAACCTCTGGCAACATCAGATATAAACCTTATACTCGATTACTGGGTAAAGGAGATAAAAAACAAGATAAAAAAGACTGAAACAGGCTTTAAAATAGCAGGTTTGGATGCAGGTTTTGTTCAGTATGAATATATACAGGATGATGGCAGAGCCCATACGGTTAATAATTATATATTTACAAAGGACAGTTATCTCTTTGTCATTCGTTTTGAATGTGCTGAAGATTATTTGCAGAATTTCAAACCTGATTATGATTTTATACTGAATTCATTGCAGATAGATATTTAGGGAAAAGTGAAAAGTTTCCTGTCACTCTCCCATGAGTTTCTGGAAATAATTTTTCCATATTTCATTTTCAATATGTCGTTTTTTTTCCGATGCCTTTTTGATATTTTCATCCAGACTTTTCATAATGATGGATTCAAGGCACATAAGGCTTAATCTTTGAAAGGTAAAGAAGGCGTTAAACAGGCGGAGGAGATTTTCTTTTGAGATTTTTTCCCTTTTTTCTTCCAGTAGTGAAGGAAAATCCTGGTTGAGGCTTATGCCTCTATTACCAAGAATATATTTTATATCAAGATCAAGTTCTCTTGCTATCGCCTCCAGATCTAATCTGGCTCTTTTTAAATCACCAAGACTGTCATCAAACATAATTTTTCTCCGAAGATAATTTGAATTTATTTAATTATAGCATATAATATATTACAGCGCAAAAAGACCCGGATTTTCGGGATTTTGGGGATTACCAGGATATATAAATCGATGAGGGTGTTGTGTGATGTGGCAAGAAGAGCCAGAACCTGGAACGTGATACATTTAATTAATTTTCATTAGAATTAGAGTAAAAAGTGGAAATATATTATTCATTATATGTAAAGGAGAGATCTATCATAAACGATTATACGAGTGTTGTTTTATGCACCTATAACAGAGCCCATTTATTGAGAAATTCTCTTATATGCTATGAAAAACAGACAATGAAAAATTTCGAATTAATAATTCTGGATGATAATTCTCATGATGACACAGAAGACCTTGTTCTGAGTCACAGAGACAGCCTGAATATAAGATATATAAAACTTCACGATAAAGGTCCAGAAGAATGGCGTGATGCCGGTGCCATAATAAACAGAGGTATAAAGCTGTGTAAAGGCAACTATATTTATATTACCCATCCTGAAGTTATGATTTGTTTTGACTGTCTTGAAAAAATGAATTTTTATATAAAAGATAATATATTTGTAAATTCCAGAACCTATTACCTTACGGAAAGAAAACAGGAAGAACTTGAGATGGTTGACTGGATACATGATTTTTATAATATCAGGCAGATTAAAGGATTCTATGATGACGAGCCTGTATATAAAGAACCTGATTTACTGTTTCTTAACAGGGAATGCACTCCCTCTTTTACCGATACGGTCGAAGTCTGGCTCTCCTGGGTTTTTGGCGGAATGACAAGAAAAACCTGGAAATATACCGGTGGATTGAATGAATATAAAGAATGGGGAGCAGTTGATGTAGATTTTATTGACAGAAGACTTTCTCTTGGTATAGCAACAGTAACACCTCCTGATGTATTTGTTCTCCATCAAAATCATGACATACCTGTCGGAATATTTAAACCTACTCATAAGTCACTTGTAACAATCAGGGATGCAGTTAAAAAGAATTATAATAAAAAAGTAAATTTTCTTGAAGATATGTGATGGTTGTGGCAGGTAACGCATGACGGGAGATGCACTATGGACTGTAAAATTATTTTTTTACCTGTAGGTTTATATAGCATGACATAGAATATATTTACAGATAGTTTATATTTTTACGCGTCACGCGTTACGTATTAAAGAAAGGGGCAAATATCTCTCTATGAGCCTGAAAATCAGCGGTAGTCTTACATACTTTCCACTTATAAATATCATTGATTTCCTTATATCCAGTGGTTCAAGCGGTTTAATATCCATAGAAAAAGAAGGTAAAAAGGGTGAGGCTTATTTATATAACGGGGAAATAGTTCATGCTACTTACAGAAATCTTTTTACGGGAAAAGAGGCTTTCTTTAAACTCTTTACCGTTTCGGAAGGAACTTTTTATGTTAAAGATATCGATACTATTCCGGAACGAACATTGAAGCAGGATACGAAAGAACTTATGGGTGAACTATCTGAAAAGATAGTAACGTGGGAAGAATTAAAGAAAATAGTAACTTCAGAACATTTATCCTTTAAACTTATCCCTGCCTCTATAGAATTTAAAGATGATGAAATTGTGCTTTCAAGGGAACAGTGGCTCATACTTACAAGACTGGACGGATTTAAGACTGTCGGTGAAATAGCCCTGGAACTTGGTATGGAATTTATTGAAATATCCGAACTTATAGCTGATTTCTTTAAATCAGGTTATATTCAGCCTGTAGATATGTTTGAAACAAAGGAAATTCAAAAAAGAGAAAAACCTGTCGATTCCTCCATCCTTTCAGGTGATTTAAAAAGTTTTCCTCTTCTGACAGTTCTGGAGTTCGTATCTCATCTTCGTATGACAGGAATATTGAAGCTTTCAAGAGGTATATATCAGGGAGAGCTTTTTATTGATAAGGGAGACTTATTACATGGCTATAACGGTATATGGGATGGAGAACTGGCTCTTGTAGATCTTCTGTCATGGGTTAAAGGAAAATTTACCTTTTTACCTTTTCTTCCTGATTTTACACCGACTATCACGACACCGGTGGAAGAAATTATACTGACATGCGGAGAAAATCTGACTGAATGGAGAAAAATTCAGAGTATAATAACAGATCCTGATTTAATATTCATTGCTAATTTAAAAGATCAGGAGAAAGATGATGATGAAAAGCTTACCTTTTCCAGACGTCACTGGAAAGTTCTCTATAATATTGACGGTATATCCAGTATAAGACATATAGCACAAAAAATGAAAATTTACAATTCCGAAGCAGCCCATATTATCTATTCTTTATATAAAGATGGTCTTGTAGAACCTGTTCATACACAGGTAATAGACAAAGAGATTATTTCTGATATGGTAGATGATAAAAAGAAAAAAGAGAAAAAAAAGAGCAGAAAATTTAAAGAGGCAGAAGAGAAAAATCAGGAAATAGAGCAGGAAAAAGACATGAATGATTTGAAAAGTCAGGTAGATGATCTTATATCTGTTATGGAAACAAATGAACCGTCTTTTGATAAACCGGGAAATATTCTGGACAGATAACCTGTGTGGTTGAATGGGGATTCCTGTGAATTGCTGAATTGCTAAAATTGTTTGAAGAATTTTTTGATTTTTGTGAACAGTGATTTTTTAGACGGTTTTGCAAGAGAACTGGGCCCATCAAAAGATATAATAGGAGGAGCAGACGGTAATCTTGTCATTGAACCTGCTTCAACTGCCGAAATTGCTATATCTTCTGTTCCTTCTTTAATAAAATAAGCTATATTTGTCAGCCCTTCACATGCTTCATGAATGGTCTGAGTTTCGTTTAACTGTCTTTGAATCTCTTCTGTACCTATTATATCTACAAAGGTACCGCTGCATAAAAATACAATTTCATCCTGCGGTAAATCAAAGAACCTTTCTTCTCCCAGAGGGAAAATAGAAGGTTTCACTCTGGTAGAACCATTTATGAATTCTCTGATTTCTTCTCCTATTATAGTTCTTGTATATTGATCCCTTGTTATCTGCCTTATTTTATGTTCGTTGACGATATAACATCTTGTATTGCCAAGATTTCCTATCATATATTTATTATGGATAAATAGAACAACAATTATATTTATTTTTACAAGAGGCAGTTCTTCTTCATTGGCTTTCTCAAAGACGTGATTGATGCTTTTCTGTATGAAATCTTTTAAAAGCCCTCTGCTTTTCTCTGCATCCAGGCTGAAATCATATCTGTGTTCCGTTAAATATTTTCCCAGTTCTTTAACTGCTACAGTACTTATATTTTCTGTCTCTTCTTTGAAAAATTGTCCCACACCCTGTCCCAGAATTATAAAAGCTCTGAGCTCTTCCAGTGCACTTTCCTGGAATTCTCTGGTAATTAAAAAACTATTTGGCCCGTGAGACACTGTCTTTTTTAAATTTGATACCAGTGTCAAAGGGATTAACTGTTCACTTTTTAATAGTTCTTCCTCAGGACTGAGTGTTTTAGTAATTTCCAGTTTATGTCTCTGTTGTTCTTCTTCTTCCAGAAATTTTTTTCTTTTTATCTCGACAGATTTTTCAATTTCAAGGGCTTCTCTATCGGAAAGACCAAGGAGGGCTCTCTTTTTTCGAAGGTTTGTATAGCTGTCCTCCGTAAGTTTACCTGTTTCCCAGAATGTTTCGACATCTTCCTCATATTTTTTTGCAACAATTTCCTTCTGTTTCAATGATTCTTCCAGTAATTTTTTTGCTTCTTCTTCCCGTCTCCTTGCTTCCTGTACCTCACTGAGTCTCACTTCAAGAAGACTCTGTTTCGCCGAAGGTTTATTGTGTATCTCTACATCCCCTGCTATCTCTTTCAGTTTATTTTCTGCACGAAATCTTTTTTCTTCCTGAACTAATTCATGTTTTGCTTCCTGTATTTTTTTCTTAAGTTTTTCTTTAATTTCTTTCTCTATTTCCAGGGCTTCTTTTTCTGTTACACCTGTAATTCTTCTC
>JBEHWP010000538.1:0-4902 GCA_040217665.1 Vulcanimicrobiota bacterium | reverse complement strand
AAATAGAAATAAATAATAAATTTTTGTTATTTATTGTTACAAAAAGTTTTATTTGAAGGAATGATTGATTATGAAGTGTATATTTTGTAAAATTGCTAACAGGGAAATTTCATCAGATATAATATATGAAGATGATAAAATTCTGGCTTTTTATGATATAAATCCTCATGCGCCGGTTCATATCCTGGTAATTCCCAGGAAGCATATAGCATCTATTGCAGAACTTGAAGAAGATGACTGTGCTGTTATGGGACATTTGATGGTTAAAATACCTGAATTAATAAAATCTCTGGGCCTTGCAGGCAGGGGGGTACGTATAGTGAATAACTGTCTTGCTGAAGCAGGCCAGTCGGTTTTTCATATCCATTTTCATGTTATGGGAGGCAGAACTTTTGGATGGCCCCCGGGATAACGGAATTAAATTGAGCTATAACTAAAAGTGATAATTACCGCCCGTAGCCAGAAACTATCCGAAAAGTAATATTTATGCTCATACCCTTCCAGGGGTGACTGGAACAATGGGAACAGGAGAAACATGAATTCATACCGGGTTATTCTGGATTATTTAGAATTTTTTAAACATTCATTATGGAATCTATAGCTTTTATGGCTTTATCTCTTATTTCTTTACTCTTATCTTCTCTCAATTTCTCCAGGCAGGGGATGGCCTCTCTGTCGCCGAGTGTTTCCAGGGCATGGATAGTATTGACTTTTATAACAATACTTTCATCTTCAAGAAGGGGGATAAGATATTTAAGAGCCCTTGGATCTTTGAGGGCAGATATTTCTTTTATGGCTTTTATTTTTTTGTAACCGTCTTTTTTTAGCATTTCCGCCAGTTCCATCAGAGGATCCATTGTGCCGTCATTTTCTTCTGATTCCTTCTGTGGGAGTGTTTCATAGGCATCCAGAAGGGCTTCTTTCATTTCTTCGGCGTTATCAAATCTTTCATCCAGCTTGAAGCCCAGAGCCTGTTTAATGACAAGTTCCGTATATTCTGATATGGAAGGATTAATCTCTCTTACCGGCCTGAACTGAAAAGGCACCTTTGTCGTTTCACCTGTAAGTATATGATGGAGTGTTGCACCGAGTGAATAAATATCACTTCTCGGTTCGGGCCTGCCTGCAATCTGTTCCGGCGAAGCATACCCCATAAGCCCTATGCCTGTGGTGCATTTGGTTTCCTGTCTTCTGGCCACATTGAAATTGAAGAGTATTACAGTAAGATCGCTTTCTCTTATAAATAGATTTCCAGGTCTTATATCTCTGTGTATTATAGGAGGTTTTTGTCTGTGAAGGTATTCCAGAACATCACATATATCTATCCCCCACAGCAGAACCTGTTCTTCCGTGATCTTTACTTCTTTATTATTTATCAGTTCATCCAGTTGCAGGCCTTTTATGTAATCTATGACCATAAAATACCTTTCATTTTCTATAAAATAATCGATTATTTTCGGTAGATTAGGATGACTCAGATCAGCCAGAATCTTTGCTTCTTCTTTAAATCTCTTTCTATAATACTCTCTGTCTGCAGTAATATCTCCTCTTAGTTCCTTTACAATACAGAGTGTTTCCAGCCTTGTATCCATTGCATAGTAGAAATCACTTGCCTGATAAAAATCACTTTTTTCCAGTGATTTGTGACTTTCTATTATTTTATATCTTCCCGATAATATTGTATCTGCTTTGAGAACTCCGGGAGGAATGAGAGCAGATGACGGTACTTTACCATATCTGTTATCTACATATTGTTTACCTATATCTGTTATGGATATCTTTTCAGACAGTTCGTGAGGAGGTTTTTCTGCTTTCTCATGTTCTTTTTTAATTTCTCTCTCTTCTATTTCTTTTTCCAGTTCTTCCGTGTTGTATCTGGCTGTTTTTAATTCGTCTGCAAAAAAAGCCCATTTTATTCCGTCTTTCTCTACCCAGTCTCCCTGAAAAAGGTAATTTCCCAATTTTTTATCTTTACTTTTATTGTCTTCTGACATTATGAAAACACCCTGCTTTATAAAATCATTGAGCCTTCAGTTTTTATTGAAGTATCGGACATTACTATTTATAAATAATAACCTCGTAATGTTTAACGGGTAATGCATATAGGTATAAACCCGTCACACATTACGCATTACGCGTCACGACTATTATAGCAGGGAATTTCTTTGATGCAAAGTAAATTTTGTAATAAATTTTAAATTCTTTCCATTATCATTCTTGACAGAAGAGAGTTTTTATAATACAATTAGACATTAAATTTTTAAAATTTTTTTTTCTGGCTCAGGAAGGAGGGATTATATGAAGACCAGTTTTATGAATCCTCAAGACGTTGAAAAGAAGTGGTGGATTGTAGATGCCAGCGGCAAAACTCTTGGCAGACTCTCTACCGGTATTGCCCGCATATTGATGGGTAAAAACAAGCCTACTTTCTGCCCCAATGTAGATGTGGGAGATAGAGTTATAGTTGTTAATGCGGAAAAGATAAGAGTAACAGGGAAAAAACTTGAAGATAAGATATATTATCGCCATTCAGGTTACCCGGGAGGATTAAAGGAAGTTACCTGTGGAGATTTACTGGCAAAATATCCGGAACGGGTTATAGAATTTGCTGTGAATGGTATGTTGCCTAAAAATAAATTAAGAAAACCAAGAATGAAAAAACTTAAAATATATAAAGGTTCTTCTCATCCACATGAGGCTCAGATGCCTGAACCTGTTGATTTTTAATATTTAATCAGTTTTGTTAGCGGGGAGGGAAATGTATTGTCTAACTTGAGTAAATGGTCTTATGGCACAGGGAGGAGAAAGACTTCTGTAGCAAGAGTCTGGATCAATCCCGGTGAAGGTAAAGTTACTATAAATGACACGCCTATGGCAGATTATTTAAATAGAAGCGTTCTGGAAAAGATATTACTTCAGCCTGTAGAAGCAGTAAAGGGTTTCGGTCAGTTTGACGTAGTCGCTACTGTCAGAGGGGGAGGTAAATCCGGTCAGGCAGGCGCAGTCCGTCATGGAATTGCAAGAGCTTTGCTTGCCTATGATATTACCACCAGAAGTATATTGAAAAAAGGTGGATTTCTGACAAGAGATGCCCGTGAAAAAGAACGTAAGAAATACGGAAGAAAAAGGGCAAGGAAGAGATTCCAGTTCAGTAAGAGATAATTTTATCTTAACCCGAACAGGAGGGAATTTACCCTCCTGTTTTTAGTTTGTTTATGAAGGAGGAACAATTATGTCAGGCCATTCTAAATGGCATAATATCAAACTTCGTAAATCCAAAGTGGATGCACAGAAAGGTAAGATGTTTACGAAGGTAGCAAGGGAAATAATAATAGCTGCCAGAGAAGGAGGAGGAGATCCTGCAGGTAATTTTCGCCTTCGTGTTATTATAGAAAAAGCCAGAGGTGTTAATATGCCGCAGGAGAATATTAAGAGAGCCATACAGAAGGGTACAGGTGATTCAAAAGATGCAAGTGCTTTTGAAGAGATTCTTTACGAAGGCTACGGCCCTGCCGGTGTGGCTTTATTGATAAGTGTTGTTACAGATAACAGGAACCGCACTGCAGCAGACGTAAGAAATATACTGTCCAGAAATGGCGGGAGTCTCGGAGAAAGCGGATGTGTCCTCTGGATGTTTGATAAAAAAGGCATATTTATCTTCAGTTCTGAGAAGGTAAAGGAAGATGATATATTTATGGTAGCTACCGATGCAGGTGCAGATGATGTAAACAGTGAAGACGGAAACATAGAGGTTACATGTGCGCCTCAGGATTTTCAGTCTCTGAGGGAAACACTGGAAAAAAATGGTTTTATACCGGAAGACAGTAAGATTTCTATGCTGCCTAAAACAACTGTTTCACTCGACGAAGACGGTGCCAGAAAGGTTTTAAAATTAATAGATCTTCTTGAAGATTACGATGATGTTCAGGAAGTATATTCGAATTTTGACATATCGGATGAAATAATGGAGAAACTCGATTAATGATAGTTATGGGGGTAGACCCGGGCCTTATTACTACAGGATACGGTCTGCTTCAGGAACAGGGACAGAAGATTATATTAATTGAAGGCGGAGTTGTTAAGACCAGGTCCTGTGATGAACTATCTGTGAGGCTTAGTGTACTTTTTAACGGTATATCAGGTGTTCTTGATGAATTCAGGCCTGATGCAGTCGCTGTAGAAAAACTTTACTCTCATTATAAACATCCCAGAACAGCCATTATGATGGGACATGCCAGAGGAGTAATATATCTGGCAGCTGCTATTCGTAATATTCCTGTAGCAAGTTATGGTGCTACTGAAATCAAACAATCCATAACAGGACGGGGAAGGGCAACAAAGGAACAGGTTCAGTTTATGATGTCCAGGGAACTCGGCCTTCAGGTATTACCGGAGCCATATGATGTTACAGATGCCCTGGCTATTGCTCTTACCCATATTAATATTGGGAAAAAAGAAATTTTTAAATCGTAATGCGCAATGCGTAATGGGTGATGCGTTTACTGAGTTGAACATAAATAATACATATATGCTTTTGTGACGCATAAGGCATGACGGGAGGAAAAACTTTATTACATGCTTATGGTCTCTATAGTATCGGCAGTGGGAGCACAGTCTATTATGAGAGGAAAAACTTTATTACATGCTTATGGTCAGGTCAGTAAATAATGACTTCAGGAGAAATCTATGTTAACCAGAATCAGAGGAAAAATTTTGGAATTTGTTGAAAACAGTGTGATTGTTGATGTAAACGGCCTGGGCTTTGAAATCCTTGTTCCGGCATCCATATTGAAAACACTGGAAAACAGGCCGAAAGACGAAGATATTACCCTTGTAATTTATTTTTATCTTCAGCTTACCCCGTCGAGAGGAACACCTGTAATGATAGGGTTTAACAGTGAA
>JBEHWP010000537.1:0-4905 GCA_040217665.1 Vulcanimicrobiota bacterium | reverse complement strand
CCTGTCTTTCTCCGAGAGAATTTACCTTTCCTTCTTCTTCTATGTCTTCTTCCTGTCTTTCTCCGAGAGAAATTACCTTTCCTTCTTCTTCTATGTCTTCTTCCTGTCTTTCTCCGAGAGAAATTACCTTTCCTTCTTCTTCTATGTCTTTACCTTCTCCTTTGTATGGAGAAGGTACTTTTTCCAGCCTTATAGGGATTCCCCCCATTGTAAAGCCTTTTCCCTGTATCTGTGAATCTTCTAATATCCAGGTAATAATACGTGGCGGAATAGACAATACCATTATGTGAACATGCCACCATCCCGGTTTTATGTCAGGAGTTATATCTTCAATCCTGCCAAAAAAAGCAGGATTTTCTTCTATATATACTAATATTAAATCATTAACTGTTGTAGGCATTTTTTATATGGTGTTGAGTGACGGATAATATATTTTACTTGTTTTATGGCAGATAACGTATGTATTAACCTGTAATAAAGGTATTCCTCCCGTCACGGATTACGCGTCAAAGGAGGTATTTTTATGGTCACCACAGTAATAGTTACGTGCTGCTCGCCAATCACTCTTCATTTTTCTCCTCACTATGTTTTACTCTCATCAATATTAATACATTTTTCCATTAAAGGCAATTCTTTTGCAAAAAAAATCAAGGAAATTTTCCCATAAAATAGAATAGTAAATGAATTCTTTTGTATAAGAGGTATTACATTATGGGTTCACAGCAGGATATGGAGCATCAATTCAGCGGTTTTCATGATCTGATGAAATTTCGGGTCAGAGAAATACTTATTGTATCCAGTATGTATGATGCTTTTGTTTTAGAGCAGGATGGCCGTCTGTCGGAAAAGATTATGAGTGAATATGTCGACTTAAATCTGAGCTTTGTTCCGAGAATAAAAAGGGTGTCTTCCGCACAGGAAGCTTTTTGTGCCCTTAGAGAGAGATCTTTCAATCTGGTTATTACCATGCCCCGTATTGTAGATATGGATCCCTTTGAATTCGGGAAGAAGGTTAAAGAGTTTGATCCCGGTATGGCTGTAGTGCTTCTCAGTTATAATACAGTAGAACTTGAGAATTTTGTTAAATTAAAAAAGCGAAAAGGGATAGATAAAATTTTCTACTGGTCAGGAGATAGTAAAATTCTTCTGGCTATTGTTAAATATGTGGAAGATTTGTTTAATGTCCGGGAAGATACGAGAGCAGGAGTGCGGGTGATTCTGATTGTTGAAGACAGTCCTCTTTATTATTCTTCATTTCTTCCTGTAATTTATACTGAAATTATGACTCAAACAAGACTCCTGATTTCAGAAAGCGTCAATGCAGTTCACAGACTTCTTCGTATGAGGGCAAGGCCTAAAATTATGCTTGCAGAGACCTTTGAAGAAGCAGTTAACATCTATGAAATGTACAGACAAAATATTCTCGGAGTAATCAGTGATATAAGATTTCCTCTGGAAGGAAAATCTGATCTGCAGGCAGGTTTAAAACTTGTAGAAAAAATAAAATCTCAAACAGAACCTCCTCCTGTTCTGTTACAATCCTCAGAGCCTGAAATACAGTTTATAGCATCACAGAAAAATGTAGCTTTTTTAGATAAAAATTCTCAGAATTTTCTCCATGAATTAAGGACTTTTATGCAGGAAAATTTTGGTTTCGGAGATTTTATTTTCCGATATCCTGACGGAAGGGAAGCAGGAAGAGCAAAAAATCTTCACGATATGGAACAGATAGTTTTAACTGTTCCTGCAGAAAGTCTTGAATATCATGCCAGAAGGAATCATATTTCTACATGGCTTATGGCCAGAAGTGAATTTGAAGCTGCAAATGAACTGAGGCCCAAGAAAACATCAGATTATAAGAATATAGATGAAGTAAGAGAAGTGTTGAGGCAAACTATAAGGCATATAATAGAGACTTATCAGCATGGTGTTATTGCTGATTTTCAGCCTTTTAAATTTGATCCTGACAGTGATTTCGTAAAACTTGGTGCCGGTTCTCTCGGAGGGAAAGGAAGGAGCATAGCTTTTATTAATTCACTCCTGGCTCAGACAGATGCTTTTAAAAATTATGAACATATAGATATACTTGTTCCGAAAGCAACTGTTATCTGTACAGAGGTGTTTGAAGAATTTCTGAAAATCAATTGCCTTGAAGAATTTGCCATTAAAGAAACAGATGATAATAAAATTGTTGATGCCTTTATGAAATGTCATCTTCCTGGAAGAATTCATTCAGCCCTTAAAGAATTTCTTCATAAAGTAAATTATCCCCTGGCTGTACGTTCGTCGAGTCTTCTTGAAGATTCCCATTTCATACCATTTGCCGGTCTATACAGCACCTATATGCTTCCAAATAATCATCGTGATATTACTGTCAGGCTTAATCATTTATGTGATGCTATAAAGCTTGTCTATGCGTCAACATTCTTTCAGTCTCCAAAAGCTTACGGGAAAAATACAAACCAGCGTATTGAAGAACAGAAAATGGCTGTGATTATTCAGCAGGTTGCAGGAGAACAGTATGGCGATGTATTTTACCCCGTAGTATCAGGTGTTGCTCAGTCTTATAATTTTTATCCCTTTGAACGAATGAAACCGGAAGATGGTCTTGCATGTCTTGCTTTAGGTCTTGGTAAAACAGTTGTCGGCGGAGGCCAGGCTTATAGTTTTTCACCTGCCTATCCTGAGATGAATCCTGTTTATTCAAGTCCCAGGGAATTTATGAAGAAGACTCAGAGTCAATTTTATGCATTGAATCTTATAGAAGATGATATTCATATAACAGGGGATGACTGTTCTACTCTTAAAAAACTTGATCTATCCAGGGCAGAAGCAGATGGAAGTCTATTTTTTGCAGGAAGCACCTATTCGATAGATAATCAGGTTATACGTGATACACTGTCAATTCCGGGGCCAAGAATTATTACCTTTGCCAATATTTTAAAATATGGAGTTTTCCCTCTTTCAGATATCCTGAAAATACTCTTAAAACTGGGAGAAAATGCTTTTGCCTGTCCTGTAGAAATTGAATTTGCTTTAAATCTTTACAGAGACAAAGACAGGAAAGCTCAATTTTATTTCCTTCAGATAAGGCCCTGGGTAATGGGCAGTGAAACCTTTACTGTTTCTGTAGATAATATTATAAAAGAAGAAACTCTGTGTAATACAAGCCATGCTCTTGGTAACGGAGTTTTTGATGGTCTCTATGATATTGTCTATATAGATCCTGAAAAATTTGATGTGTCCAGAACCCGTGTAATTGCACAGGAAATAGAAAAAATAAATCAAAAATTTATTAATGAAGGAAAGCATTATATACTTTCAGGTTTTGGCCGATGGGGAACATCTGACCCGTGGCTTGGCATACCGGTAGAATGGGCTCATATATCACAGGCAAAGGTTATTGTAGAATCAAATCTGAAGGATTTTAAAGTAGATCCCTCACAGGGAAGTCATTTCTTTCATAATATTACTTCTTTAAGACTCGGTTATTTCCATGTTCAGACAGAAGGAAACGAGGAGTTTGTCGACTGGAAATGGCTAAGAGAGCAACCTGTTTATGAGAAATATGATTTTGTAAATCATATACGTTTCGATAAACCTTTAAGTGTAAAAATAGATGGCCGTTCTTCTAAAGGAGTAATTTTAAAGCCATAAAAAAATACTGCAGACATAAAGTCTGCAGTATTTTTTTACAGGATTACTGTCTGCTGTATACTACACCGCTTGTGGCACTGCCTTCTGAAATTACCTGATGTCCGGGCCTGTCGTTATTTGAACCTATTAACTTTAATTTACCGTTCTGGAAGCCCTGAACAAGTTCCGTATGGCCTCTGCTGGAATTCATCCATACATCACCGGCTTTTGCCTGATTTAAAGGAATCTGTCTGTATCCCTGTTTGATTAAAGACTGTTCCATTTCTTTTACATTGATATGATGACCTTTTATAAGACCCTGACTTTCAAGACATGAACTTACAAAATCTGCACAGTTATTGGTCTGTCCGCCTGCTGCTGTAAAGTGAGGCATTTTACCTTTTATATCAATAGCATTCTGTCCAAGAAATTGCCTTCCCATATTAACTGCAGCAGCGCCGCTTCCTGTTCCCATTGGGCCTGTATAAGGTCCTGCTCCGCCTGCTCCGCCTGTACCTGCAAAGGCTCCTGCTCCGTTAGGTCCTGCATAGGCTCCTGCATAGGGCATTCCGCCACCCATACCGCCCATACCGGGATAACCTCCGCCCATACCGGGGAAACCGCCGCCCATACCGGGCATTCCGCCGCCCATACCGGGCATTCCGCCACCCATACCGGGCATACCACCCATCATACCGGGCATCATGCCACCCATAAATGGATTTGCTCCTCCACCCATCATCATCATCATCATCTGCATCATCATCATCATCATCTGCATCATCTGCATCATAGGATTCTGCTGAGTACCGAGAAAATTACCTATATTATTCCCCATCATAGGGCTGAAACCTGACATACCATCCATCCCTGGCATACCCATCCCTGGCATACCCATACCGGGCATACCCATACCACCCATCATTTCCTGACAGGGGCCTCCGGTCAGTCCCTGAAGTGCTCCCGTCATCATCTGCATCATCTGCATCATAGGATTTTGCTGCATCATTCCCATCGGCGATGAGCCGCCGAAATAATTATTTACTACATTTGTTGATACATTACTATTTCCTATTCCTATTCCCATTTTATTTACCTCCTTGAGAGTGTATTTGTTTGATTTTCAAAGCTGTAGTTATCTATATAGGATATCACGTAAAAAAAAATAAAGTAAAGACTTTTTATAAAAAAAATTTCTTTTCTAATACACTTCATAAGTGTTTGTAAGCTGTATTACATATTATATTTACTGTAACCTGGTCATTAAAA
>JBEHWP010000536.1:0-4911 GCA_040217665.1 Vulcanimicrobiota bacterium | reverse complement strand
ACTTTTGCACTTTTTCATAACTTCCTTATTTTTATTGACTTTATAGTTAAATATAGTTAAATAGGTTCTGGGTTCTGGGTTTTAATCCTCCTAACCCAACACCTAACACTTAAAAATTGAATAGATTATTTTTTACAGCTTTTAAAATTTGCAAAAGTATAGTTTTCACTATTCACTTTAATTAAATTTTAATAACTTATAAAATACACTCTACCTGACAGGTCTATTACTGACAAGTATGGAATATAATATAATATGGATAATATTTTAGATATGAAGCATATTACAAAACGCTTTTTAAATGTTATTGCAAATGACAGTATAGATTTTTCTCTGAGACAGGGGGAGATTCATGGCCTCCTGGGTGAAAATGGTGCAGGGAAAAGTACTCTTATGAACATACTTTATGGTATGTACGAAGCAGATGATGGTGATATATATGTTAACGGCAAACATGTAAATATAACATCTCCAGGTAATGCTATAAATCTTGGTATCGGCATGGTTCATCAACATTTTATGCTTGTTCCTTCCTTTACGGTATTTGAAAACATTCTTACAGGGTTGAAATCATCTCTTTTATCTTTTTTTAAATTAAATTCCATCAGGAAACATTTACGGCACATGTCAGATATGTACGGTTTTAATATAGACCCGGATGCTTATATATGGCAGCTTTCGGTGGGAGAACAGCAGAGAGTGGAAATATTAAAAACTCTTTATTACGGAGCAAAGATACTCGTTCTGGACGAACCGACAGCAGTTCTTACTCCGAAAGAATGTGAAGATTTTTTTTCTATACTGAACATATTAATTAAAAATGGTCTTTCTGTAATATTTATAACCCATAAATTAAAAGAAGTAATGGACACTACTCACAGGGTAACAGTTCTGAGAGACGGTAAAAAAATCGATACGGTAAATACTGTTGAGATGAATGAAAAATCTCTTGCCAGAATGATGATTGGCCGTGAAATATCTCTTCATGTGGAAAAATTGCCTTTAAATAAAAAAGCCATGCCAGTTGTCAGAGTAGAACATATTTCTGCTACAGATGACAGAAAACTACCGGCACTTGAGCAGGTGAATTTTTTTATAAAAGAGGGAGAGATATTTGGTATGGCAGGTGTTGACGGTAACGGTCAGAAGGAACTTTCTGAAGTTCTTACAGGTATGAGAAAAGTAAAAAAAGGTAAGATATTTATAAATAATATTGAAATAAGGGGGTTTTCTCCGGAGCAGATAAATGCTCTTCATGTGTCCCATATACCTGAAGACAGGAGTTTAACAGGTACTGTGGCAAACTTTAACCTGGAAGAGAATGCTATCCTGGGTTGCCCTTCTTTTTATAATAACATGCTGTTAGACTGGAAGAAAGTCAATAAATTTACAGAAAATCTCATTGAAAAATATGATATAAAGGCAGGTAATACAAAAGTTTTTGCAGATTCATTGTCAGGAGGAAATTTACAAAAACTTATTATAGCCAGGGAATTATCTAAAAATCCTGTGTTTATAGTGGCAGTTCATCCTACAAGAGGACTTGATCCCGGTGCTATAGAATATGTCCATAAAGTATTGATGGAGGAGCGCAGTAAAGGAACAGCTATACTCCTCATTTCTACCGATTTAAATGAAATATTTTCATTGAGTGATACTATAGGTGTTATGTATAAAGGGAAAATAGTCGGCCAGATGTCGCAGAGTGAAGCCTGTGTAGAGAAGGTTGGCCTTCTTATGGCAGGGGTTTTCAGTGAACAGTGATCAGTGACCGGCAGGGGCATTTAAATAAACGCCCGATCTGTCACGCATCACGCATTACGCATTACGAAGCCACGCGTCACGCGTCACGAATAAATAATGAGTAAACGAATTTTTAAACAATTTGACATAACTGTATTTATAGCAATATTTAATATCTTTTTATCTATATGTTTTACCTTTATTTTTTCCTCCCTTCTTATACTTGTAGCAGGTGCCAGTCCTGTTACTGTTTTTATTACAATATTTAAAGGAACATGGACCGATTATGAGAGAGTAGCAGAGATATTTGTTAAAGCCATACCCCTTATCCTTGGAGGACTGGGTGTTTCTGTAGCATTCAAAGGTGGGTTCTGGAATATAGGGGCAGAAGGCCAGATCTATGCAGGTGCTGCTGCAGCGGCAGTAACAGGCATTCTTATTCAGTGGAATTCTCCTGCTTTACTTTTATTTATTATTGTAATAAGTTTTATTGCAGGTGCTTTCTGGGCTTTTATTCCGGGACTGCTTAAATCTGTTTTGAATATCAATGAAGTTATTCTTACAATGATGATGAATTATATTGCCATATATATTGCCAGTTATGTCTGTCATGGTCCTTTCAGAGACACTCACGGATATCTCCCTCAGACACAGGAGATTTCCTCTGGAGCAATTTTGCCTGTTATTATGGACAAAACACGATTACATGCCGGTATAATAATTGCAGTAATATGTTCTCTCATAATTTATTTTTTATTCAGTAAAACTGTTGCCGGATATAATATCAGAGTGTCAGGGGCAAATCCCAGGGCTGCTTTTTACGGAGGAATAAATGTATTTTTTACGATACTCGTTACTGCAGGTATAAGTGGTGGTTTATGTGGTCTTGCCGGTATGGGGGAAATATGCGGAGTTCATCACAGATTACTTGACGGCATATCTCCCGGATACGGATATACTGCTATTATTATTGCACTTCTGGGCAGACTTCACCCTGCAGGTGTTGTTATTTCTGCAATAGCTTTTGCATCTCTTGAGATAGGAGCAGGTTTTATGCAGAGAACTACAGGTATCCCGTCGTCCCTTGTAACCGTTATAGAGTCTATGACGGTAATGTTTATACTCGGAAGTGAGATTTTAGAAAAGAAGTTAATCAGATTATGGCAGAACAGATTTTTACAATAGTATTTATAACCGGTTTACTGTCGGCATCAATCAGAATGGCTGCACCTGTAGTTCTTGCTGCAATAGGGGAGATATATTCCGAGCTTTCAGGTATTATTAATATAGGACTTGAAGGTATTATGTTAACGGGATGTCTGGCAGGGTTTATCGGTACCTATTATACAGGAAATATATTTCTGGGAATAATTTCCGGAATGGTTGCAGGAGCTTTTATGGGCTTTATAATGGCTTTTCTCTGTATAACACTCCATGCCAATCAGATTGCATGCGGTATTATATTAAATTTATTTTCTATTGGTCTGACAGCTTTTTCTTTCAGGATAATTTTCGGTATTACCATGATGCCTCCCGGAATAAAAACGTTACCTCCTGTACCTCTTCCTTTTTTACATGACATTCCCTTTCTGGGCCCTGTTTTATTTGAACAAAATCTGCTCGTATATATAACATTTTTTCTTGTTCTGTTCTCTTCTCTTATTATATATAAAACAAACTATGGACTGAAAATCAGGGCATCAGGAGAATATCCTGCTGCTGCATCTTCTATGGGTATAAAAGTTTACCTTACAAGATATATATGTGTTACACTGGGAGGTATGCTGGCCGGACTGGGCGGAACATTTCTTGTCCTTGACCTGGGCGTATTTGTAGATAATATGACAGCAGGAAGGGGGTTTGTTGCACTTGCCTGTGTTATATTCGGCCGGTGGAAACCTTTTTATGTAATGACAGGTGCTTTAATATTCGGTTTCGCCGATGCTTTTCAGTTAAGATTGCAGGCACTCGGCTATAATTTTCCCCATGAATTATTACTTGCACTGCCTTATGTGCTTACAATAATCATTTTAATAATGGTGGCTTTTATGAAGAAATTAAGGTAATCGTGAGACGTGATGCGTGACACATGATGCATGGTGGGCGTTTATTTAAATGCCCCTACCGGTCACTGTTCACTCTTCACTACCCACCAGATTTTCCATTAACTTTCCGTTGATTTCTCTGAGCCTTTTACAGAAGATTCTGTTTAAGTTAATACTTATTCCGGGATATTTCATCATAAGCTTCATGAAATTTTGAACAGTAATTTTGAATAATTCTGCATCTCCAAGTACTACAATAGCTGATGCCGAACGGGGGCTTCCATCCAGTGCAGCCATTTCTCCTATTATTGAACCTTTTCCCAGTATTACAAGTTCTTCTTCTTTTTTATCTTCTCTCTGGATGGATTTTCTTATTGATATTCTGCCGGCATTTATTATATATATTTCTTTCCCTATATCATTTTCTTTAAATAAGACAGAATTTTCAGGAACTTTTTTGTATTCTACCAGTGTGGCTATGTCTTCCAAATCTTCCACTGTTAGACCTTCAAAAATTGCTATTCTGGATAACTGCTCTGCGGCAATCTTTTTTTCGACAGCAGCTTTTATTGCAGGAGTCAGTGCTTTTGCCGGAGCTACAAGCATATAAGGTGATTGAATATGTGTCTGTATGTATATATTATGGGTAAGGTTTCTAAACATATTTTTTGGTTTTTTTTGCATATCAAAATCTTCTTCTGTGGATTCTATATCATGTTGTTGTAATTTCTGCTGATAATACACAATTTTTTTATCTGCTTTAGTAGCGATAGCCAATCCCTTTTCAATATGTTCCTTATTTTTGTCTGTAACATATGTTTCCAGTGTATCTATTGCATGTTTATATTCCTTTATGCCTTCTATAAAAATTAAACGCAGTTCTCCTGCCTGTTCTTTCCCGATATTATTTTCCTGTGTGGCCAGGTAATCAAGATTTTTTTTCTCTCTTTCTATTAAAGAAGGCTTAAGATTTTCTACCTGTTGCCTGAATTCTTCTTCTGTTAGCTGTCTGGAGAGAAATGTTAAACATGTTTTTTCTAATTGCTCAAATAAAGAAGTCTTCTGTGATAAGTTCATAATATTCTCCCTTCCATTTACAAGCTCACGACTCACGACTCACCTG
>JBEHWP010000535.1:0-4912 GCA_040217665.1 Vulcanimicrobiota bacterium | reverse complement strand
AAAGATTTTACCGAAGAAATCTGTAAATTTAACAACAATCCTCCCCCTGTTACAATAAGAATAAATACACTTAAAACAAATAGAGAAGAACTATCGGAAAAGCTAAAAAAAGAAGGATTACACACAAAACCTCTCACCTTTATGCCTGAAGGCCTTCAAATCCTGGAAAATGTCAGATTGGAAAACCTTAATTGTTATCAAGACGGTTTTTTCACTATTCAGGGGGAATCGTCTATGTTTCCGGCTAAATGTCTGGCTCCGAAACAGGGAGATACTGTTCTGGATTTATGTGCCGCTCCAGGTAACAAAACGACCCATTCAGGAGAATTAATGAATAACAGAGGGAAAATACTTGCAGTGGACATATCAGAAAAAAGGCTTAAAACACTGAATTCCAGTTGTATTCGCCTGGGTATAAATATTGTTCACACAATGGTTTCGGATGTAATGGCTCTCAGGGGCAATCTGAAAGAATATTTTGACAGAGTATTGCTCGACGGGCCATGCTCAGGCACGGGAGTTCTCGCAAGACATTCAGACAGCAGATGGAACAGGGATATAAAGGATATAGAAAGACTTGCCATTGTTCAGAAAAACATGATAGACGAAGCTTCCCGTTTTGTAAAACCGGGAGGTTATATGGTATACAGTGTATGTTCCATAGAGCCGGAAGAAGGTGAGGAAATTGTAAAGAATTTTCTGGAAACTCATAAAGATTTTATAGCTGAAAATCCTTTCCCTGACATAGAAAACAGAGCTTCTAACGGTATTCTTCTTCTCCCTCCACTCCATGGCACAGAAGGCTTTTTTATAACAAAATTCAGAAGAAATTCGGCTGTGTCATAAATTTTGTGTAACAATCAGTAACCTAATGTTTATTTATCGTGACCCGTAACGCGTAACTCGTTACGGGTTACGATATTATTTTACATTTACCAGTTCTTTAAATCCGGGTACTGACTCCCTGAGAACTTTTTCAACGCCAAACTGTAAAGTCATAGCTGCCATAGGACATCCCGAGCATGCCCCCTGAAGTTTAACCTTTACCACTCCGTCTGCACTTACATCGATTAGTTCTATATCACCGCCGTCAGCCTGAAGTCCCGGTCTTATCTTCTCACTTATTACTTTTTCTATTGTTTCTCTCATATCATTTCCCTTTCTTTAATAATATATAGAAGTGAACAAATTGACTGTATCGTAAATTTCATACAAACTATTTTCGAAGCCTTATTTCATCATGAATTTGCATAACACATCTTACATCATTAACATTTACACAGAACTGCCTATGAGCATGTAGAACAGCTTCCACCGCTGCAGGAAGAACATTTGCTTTTTGATACATCAGCAGAAGCGAATTCACCATTTCCTCCTTTTGAAGATACGGCAAAGGTAGAAAATTTCCTCATAAGAGTTTTCTGTTTACATCCGGGACATTCCAGGTTTTCTGCTTTTGTCCCGAAAGGATAAAGGCCGTCAAATATATGGGAACAATTTTTACAGATAAACTCATAAACAGGCATATATATCACTCCTTATTACTATTTATTCGTATATACCTGTCAAAATCCTTCAATAATGATAATAATAACTCATTTACACAGGTAAATACACATAAAATTTCAATGATGTAATTATCTATACAACAACATATAGTGACAGATAGTATGATAGATATTACCCACACTATGAAATAGAAGAATCTCCCTTTAACAATTCACAGAGAGCCTGAATAGGGTCATCTGAAAGTGGTTCAATGATAATCTTTCCGTCTTCTATATACATACATAATTTCATATGTGGCTGTAATTTTAATGCTGTTCTGAATGCAGAAGGTATTGTTATCTGTCCTTCTTCATTAATTCTTACAATTTTCACTTTATTTTCTCCATATAATCACAAAATATGAATTTATCATCTTCATCTTTTTTTTTCATAAGACACCAGGACATTTCGACAGGCCATTTATTTCCTCTTCCCGCATAATCATTAATCTCACAGAAAGAAAAAAACTGCTCAAAAATATTCCTTATATCTTTCCTGTAAAGCGGCTGTCCGCTTCCCCCTGACTTATAATAACCTTCACTGAAAAATCGTATCAGAAAAGTGCCTCCTTTTTTCAAAACCCTGGCGACTTCATAAGAATAAATTTTTCTTGATTTTTTTTCAATATGATGAAAACATCCTCTATCATTTATAAAGTCAAAGGTTTCATTACGGAAAGGAAGGGAGAGAACATTTCCGACACATAGATTGATAATTTTTTTTCTTAACTTTGCTTTTTCAAGGGCAGAAGTACTTATATCTATTCCTGTTACTTCAAAACCTCTGCTTTCAAGGTATATGAGATCCGTACAGAGACCGCACCCTGTATCAAGAGTTATACCTTTTTTTATAAAACCTTCATCTATCAACGTTTTTAATATATTCTCTTCTTCACCGGATTCCCAGGGAGGATAGCCTTTTAACTCCCTGTATATATTCTCCCAGTTTACTATGGGAGTATTATTTTGATTTTTATATGAAAATGCCATATATATATACTATTATATCAGAAAAAATCTTCAAAAAAAAGATTTTTACAGGAGATTAAAAATTATTATGAAATACAATGGGGCATGGTTTTATAAATTTGACTTTTTTTTTATTTTATAGTATCATAGTTACGTAATCCGTATTACGGACAAAATGGAGGGTTAACATGAACGATAAATATTCCAGACGACTGGAAATACGTATAGACGGAGAACGCTTTGCCCTTTTGAGACAGAAAGCAAAAGAGACGCGTAAATCTATAGCGGAACTTATAAGAGAAGCTATAGACAAGCAGTACAAATGGGCATCAATATCAAGAAAACTTCATGCTTTAGAGAAATTAAAAGAAATAAGTGTACCAATAACAAACTGGTCAGAGTTAAAAGAAGATGTAGAGGAGGAAATCCTATTAAAGAACGGGTCTTTATAAATACGGACATACTTTTATATTCGGTAAGTGAAAATAATAACTATAAAAATGCCTGTCTTAAAGTGCTTCAATCGGTGGTGAACGAAGATATGGAAGGGGTAACGGATGCTCTTGTACTTCAGGAACTCCTCTATAGTTTGAAGAAAACAACAGGTCTTAAAAAGAGCCTTGAAGTGTTTGATTCCCTTGGCTGTATAATATCTGAAATACTGAATATAACGGCAGAAGATGTTTTTATGTCCAGAGATCTTTCAGAAAAGTATACAGGTTCAGGCGGAAGGGATTTGCTTCATCTGTCCGTCATGATTAATAACGAAATAAATACTTTATATACACTGGATAATGCTTTCACTGTTTTTACCGAATTATCATGTGTTAATCCTCTGACTCTTTTTGAGAAAGGAGGCCGGGGGAAAAAAATATCGTAACCTGTGGCGTGTGACATAAAAATTACTTATGGAGTCAAAAAATAAAAAATATTATGTAATAAATTTAACAAAAGAAAGGTGGTCAGGTATATGGATAATATGGGAGGAATAGGCAATATAGGCGGCCAGTTAGATGCAGGGTATATGAAGAGTGATACCAGTTTTAAGAAAGGTATACACAAAGCAAAATCAGTAAGGAATAGAAGGGCAAAAAGAAAAGTAAGACCTCATATTCCCAAAATGGAAGCGTCTCATCAGCAAACAAATCAAAAACTCGGTGAAGGCAGGAAACAGGGTCATTCTGCCCAGGATAAATTTATGGGCAATCAATATGCAAAAGATGCCATGTCCGGTGGCAAGGGTATGCTCGGCCTTATGCCTAAAAACATGGGAGCTTTAGCCATGATGGGCGGTCAGCAGATGGGGAAAGGCGGAAGTATGGCCAATACTGCCTATCAGGCACCTGTTCAGGTAATGGCAGGTATGGGCAATATGGAATACGGTTCTATGACCCAGATAGATCCTCTCACATCTGCTCTGAGCCGTGTCGGAGGGTTCCAGCAACAGATTGGTGTGGGACTCCAGACATGCTTTACAGACGGCAGAATGCAGATGAACATGAACCAGATGTTTTCTAAAAACATGCTGCAACATACGAAAATGGGTCAGATGTTTGGCATGAAAGAACAGATGTTCGGCTTAAAAGAAAAGATGTTCAACGGTATAGGCCAGACATTAAACAATGTAGGAACAGCTCTTAATACTGCTGCAACAGGTGTAAATGCTGCAGCCACCGGTGTTGAAGCTGCTGCATCAGCAGTTGCTGCTGTTCCCTATGTAGGGCCTGCCTTATCTGCTGCTCTGAAAGTCGTTGCAAAAATGTTAAAAATGATAGCCAAACTTCTGCAGAATGTGGCAAAACAGATGCAGAACATGGGTAAAACTATGACTCAAAAAGGCCAGCTTATGGGTCAGCAGAAGAATATGATGAACATGAAAAAAATGATGGAAAATAAACTTGCTGAAATGTTCAAAGGCCAGCTTAAAGTGGGCCAGGAAAGAATGGGCAATATACAGAATGCAATGGGAAATCTTCAGCAACAGCAGGGTTTATGCAGAGCCCATCAGAATGCCATAATGAAGAGACTCGAAGAACTGGGTGCAAATCCTGCAGATGTACGTGGTAATATGATGCAGAATATGGGCAATTTCCTCGGCATCGGACAGCAACAGGGTATGGGGAAAAACATGATGGGTGCCGGTATGTTAGGAGCAGCCATGGGACTCGGTGCAATGGCAGGAGTTGCCATGAATAACATGATGAGACCCAATATGGCTATGAACATGGGTATAAACATGGGTATGCCATCTATGCCTGCCACAGGCGGCGGTTTCGGCGGAGGAAGTTTTGCCGGTGCCGGCTTCGGAGGAGGCGGATTCGGCGGAGGATTCGGAGGAGGCAGCTTCAGCGGCGGCGGTCCTTCTATGTCAATGCCGTCTATGTCAATGCCGTCTA
>JBEHWP010000534.1:0-4912 GCA_040217665.1 Vulcanimicrobiota bacterium | reverse complement strand
TGCAAATAATTTTGAGAAAACTTCAGAATTATCTATGAAAATACTGGCCCTGCCGGTCCATCATTTTTATACTTCTTTAGCTTATCTTGCT
Source organism: Vulcanimicrobiota bacterium (assembly GCA_040217665.1). Taxonomy (GTDB): domain Bacteria; phylum Vulcanimicrobiota; class SpSt-956; order SpSt-956; family JAKJGF01; genus CALARM01. The sequence goes on along the minus strand of JBEHWP010000534.1, from coordinate 4,821 downwards.
GTTTATAACTCTTCTGATAAGTATCAAAAGAAGATTTTATTAAAAAAAATTTATAGAAATCAGAAAGAGTTAAAAAAATGGTCTGAATGTATACCTGATAATTATCTTCATAAATTTTATCTTGTAGAAGCCGAGAAAATGAATGTTTCAGGTCAGGATATAAAGGCTATGGATTTTTATGATAAAGCTATAGCTCTTGCAAAAAAATATGAATATATTAATGAAGAAGCTCTTTCCTGTGAACTTGCAGGCAAATTTTATCTTTCCAGAAATAAGATTAATATAGCAAGAACATTTATAATAGATGCCAGATATTGTTATTTAAGATGGGGGGCAAAAAGAAAGGTGCAGGACCTTGAGGAAAGATATAAATTATTATTTACAGACAGATTTTATAAGTCCGCCGGTAAAATTGTATCCGGTATAACGCCTACAAATGAAAATACAGGAGAAATGCTTGATTTATTTTCAGTTATAAAGGCTTCTCAGGCTATTTCCGGAGAAATAAATCATAAGGAATTATTACAAAAACTCATGGATATAGTAATGGAAAATGCAGGAGCAGAAAAAGGTTTCTTGATTTTAAACAGAGAAGGTAATCTATTTGTAGAATACAGTGTTTTCTTTAATGATAAAAATAAAGAGAATATTACTATTCCAGTCGATTCCTGTGATAGACTTTCTTCTGCTGTTGTTAATTATGTGGCAAGAACAGGGGAATATATAATATTATCAGAACCTTCAGAAGAAGGCATATTCACGGGAGATGAATATATTATAGAGATGAAACCTGCTGCAATATTATGTATTCCCATTATAAGACAAAACAATCTTATCGGAGTTTTATATCTTGAGAATAATAATATTAAAGGGACTTTTACTCCTGATAGAATTAAAGTTCTTCAAATTTTTGCTTCTCAGGCTGCTATTTCTATTGAAAATTCACGTCTTTACAGAAAATATGTCAGTATTTTTGAAAATTCTACAGAAGGTATATTTCAGTTGAAAAAAGACGGAAGATTGCTGACTGTAAATTCGGCTTTTGTTAATATTTTAGGTTATTCTTCAGTAGATGAATTATTAAAAAGCAGTTACAGTATAATGGAATATCACTTTGTAGAGACGGAGAAATATAAAGAATTTTTGACCATTATGGAAGAATACGGAAGAGTAAAGAATTTCGAATATAAAGCTTATAAAAAAAATGGTGATATTTTATGGCTTTCAGTCAATGCTCATAAAATTCAGGATGAATATGAACATGTTCTTTATTACGAAGGTCTTTTGGAAGATGTTACAGAGAAAAAGCATGCTGAAGAACTCAGACTTGCTAAAGATGCAGCAGAGGCTTCAACAAAGGCTAAAAGTACATTTCTTGCAAATATGAGTCATGAAATAAGAACTCCTATGAATGCCATACTTGGCTTTACAGAGTTACTGGAAGGTAAAATAAAAGATGAGCAACAGAAACAGTATTTATCTGCAATTTCTTCAAGCGGAAAGACTCTTTTAAGTCTTATTAATGATATACTGGATTTATCCAAAATAGAAGCCGGAAAACTTGAAATAAATTATAAACCTGTAAAGATACATGCTGTTTTTAATGAAATAAAACATATTTTTTCTCAAAAAATCAATGAAAAGGAACTTGAACTGATAATAGAATTTAAAACGGATATACCGGAATATTTACTCCTTGATGAAGTCAGAATAAGGCAGATTCTGTTTAATCTTTTAGGTAATGCCATAAAATTTACCGACAGAGGAGGTCTTATTAAGCTATCTGTAGCTAAAGAATACAGGGAAGAATATAAAATTGACCTTATTTTTTCTGTCAGTGATACAGGCAGAGGCATAGAACCTGATCAGAAAGAATTAGTTTTTCAGGCTTTCAGGCAGCAGGAAGGCCAGAGTCAGGCAAAATATGGCGGAACCGGTCTTGGCCTTACTATTACAAAAAGGCTTGTAGAAATGATGAATGGTAAAATTACGCTGGAAAGTGAGGTAGGAAAAGGGAGTATTTTTTCTGTAATCTTAAAGGATGTTTCACTGGCAGATAAATTTAACGAATATGACATTCAAACAGAAGAGAGACTGGATGATATTATATTTGAACCTGCTAAAGTACTTATAGTAGATGATATAGAATCTAATAGAAATCTTCTGAAGGGATATCTTTCTTTTTCACCTTTAAACATTCTGGAATCTGAGAATGGAAGAGAAGGAATTGAATTTACAAAAAAATATAAACCTGATATTATAATTATGGATATAAAAATGCCTGTTATGAATGGATTGGAAGCAACAAGAATATTAAAAGACGATGAATATCTCAGGGATATTCCTGTAATTATACTTACTGCTTCTGCTATGAAGGATTTTGAAAATAATATAATAAAATCAGGCTGTAATGAGTGTTTATATAAACCTCTGAGCAGAAAAAATTTATTGGAAACACTTATTAAGTATCTGCCCTGGAAAAAAGAACATATTAAAGAAACTGATAGTAAGCCGGTAAATAATTTCCCTGAAGAGGTAAAGGATAAGCTTCCAGAGCTTTTGAAAATTTTAGAGAAAGATATGATAAATAAATGGCATGTTATACAACAAAAATTTATTATCAGTAATATTCGAGGTTTTGGAGAAGAAATAGCAGGGTTAGGTGAAAAATATAAAGTAAAACAACTTGTAAAATGGGGAGAGGATTTATTAAATTATGCAGGGAACTTTGATAATAAAAAAATAAAAGAACAGTTTAATTCCTTTCCGGATTTTATAGATGAAATTAAAACATTGTAATTACCTGCAGTTAAATATTAAGGAGAACATTTTATGAATAATAATAAAGAAAAGCAGGAAATACCACTGGTATTAATAGTAGACGATGTGCCTAAAAATATTCAGCTTCTTGGGAATATATTGAATAATGAAGGTTACGATATTATTATTGCTGAAAATGGAAAAGAAGCTCTTGAGAGAATTTCAGATGTTTTACCGGATATTATTTTACTTGATATTATGATGCCTGAAATGGACGGTTATGAAACATGTAAGAGATTAAAGGAAAATGATAGAACCAGAGATATTCCTGTCATATTTTTAACTGCTAAAACTGAAATGGAAGATATAGTAAAAGGGTTTAATGCCGGATCTGTTGATTATGTAACAAAACCTTTTAATTCAACAGAACTTATGGCAAGAGTAAAGACCCATATTACATTGAAAAAATTATTTGATAAAGAAAAAGAATATGTAAAAGAACTGAAAGAATTAAATAAATTAAAAAATAAATTACTTGGTATTGCAGCACATGATATCAGAAGTCCTATTGCAACGATGCAGATGAATATAGAATTTTTATTAAATATATTAATGGAAAATCTTACAGAAGAGCAGATTGATATTTTACAAGATACACAATATCTGGTTAATTATATGAACAGACTACTGAGTGATATACTGGATATAACTGTAATAGAAGCAGGTAAACTTACACTTGATATGCAGAAACAGGATTATATGGATTTCTTAACATATAATATAAAAATGAATAGAATATTATCAGATAAAAAAAATATAAAGATTAATTTTATTTATGAAAATAATCTGCCTGAGATATTGTTTGACAGAGATAAAATGACTCAGGTTATGAATAATTTAATCAGTAATGCTGTGAAATTTTCTAATAGAAATACAACAATAACTATTGAAGTTAAAATGAAAGATAATTATATACTTACAGAAGTTATAGATCAGGGGCAGGGAATTCCTGCTGCTGAATTATCAAAGTTATTCAGGGAATTTCAGCGGGTCAGTGTAAAACCTACAGGTAATGAAACAAGTACAGGTCTGGGGCTTGCTATAACAAAGAAAATAGTAGAAGGGCATAATGGTATAATAGGTGTTGAAAGTGAAAAAGGAAAAGGGTCGAGGTTTTATTTTACTTTACCTGTAAATTAATATATTCCACTATGTTAAAATTTTCCGTTTTTTTATATAAATCAGGTTCAATTTCCAATAAAAATGAATCTAAGTGTCGTAAAAAAACGCTATCTATTAAAATATACCCCAATAAAATTATCAAAATAAAAAGAAGGATTTCACCGTTAAAATAAAAACATAGTTTTATGTAATTTCTCACCTTGACAACAGACAGTTTAGAAATTATTATAGTCTTTATGCAATTTAGCCATGTCTGGCTGTAAAATTAAGGAGATGACTTTTTAATAAGATGAGTGAAAAATTATTTCTAGGTATTGATATTGGTTCTGTAAGTGTAAATCTTGTAATTCTGAATGAAAAAAAGGAAATATTAAAAGAAGAATATATAAGACATATGGGACAGCCTGTAAAGACTGCCCTTGATGCACTTAAAGATGTGGAAGCAAAATTTCCCGTAGAAAATATATGGGATATAGGAGTTACCGGGTCAGGCGGAAAACTTATCGTTGACAAAATTAAAGGTACCTTTGTAAATGAAGTCGTTGCACAGGCCAAAGCAATAGAACTTTTCCATCCTCAGGCAAGAACGATTATTGAAATAGGCGGAGAAGATTCAAAGCTTATACTTGTAGAATATGATAAACATTCGAAAACTATGATGGTAAAAGATTTTGCCATGAATACCATCTGTGCCGCAGGAACAGGATCTTTCCTGGATCAGCAGGCTACAAGGCTGGGTTTCACCATAGAACAGTTCGGTGAAGAATCCCTCAAATCCAAAACCCCTCCGAGAATTGCCGGCCGCTGCAGTGTTTTTGCTAAAACTGATATGATTCACCTTCAGCAGGAAGCAACACCTGTTTATGATATTATATCAGG
>JBEHWP010000533.1:0-4913 GCA_040217665.1 Vulcanimicrobiota bacterium | reverse complement strand
CATCTGCCTCCTGAAACAGTTCTGCTTAACCGGTATAAAATCGTTACTTTAATAAAAACCGGTGGTATGCTGAATATTTATAAAAGTATAGACAAAAAATTCAACAACCTGTGTGCAGTCAAAGAACTGGTTACTTCTTTCGACAATGAAACAGAGGAAAAAGAAATTACAGAATGGTTTAAAAGAGGAGCAATGCTTCTTGCAAGTCTGGATCATCCGAATTTGCCGAAAGTTCTGGACTACTTCGTTATTAATGAACGTTATTATCTTATAATGAACTTTATAGAAGGATATGATCTGGAAAGCAAGCTAACCAATGAAGGAGAGCCGGGGTTACCGGAAGATAAGGTTATAGAATGGGCTATAAAAGCGTTAGAAATTCTGGATTATTTGCATAATCAGGATCCTCCTGTTGTTTACCGTGACATCAAACCTTCCAATATTATGATACATAAAGATGGACGGGTCATGTTAGTGGATTTCAGTATAGCCAGAACAATCTATGATGACGGTCAGATAAAAAAAACTGCTATAGGTACACCGGGATATGCTCCTGAAGAACAGTATAAAGGTAAAGTTGAGCCGCGGTCAGATCTTTATGCCCTTGGTGCAACCATTCATCACCTGCTTACCGGTTCATATCCTGCACCTTTTACATTTACACCGCTGAGAAGGTTAATTCCGTCAATAACTTATGAACTTGAAAATGTTGTTATGAAATCCCTGAAAGAAGACATAGGTGAAAGATTTTTAAGTGCAAGAGATATGATTGATGCCCTGTCTTTCAAACAGGAAATAAAAGAAATAAAAGAAGAAGAACATTCAAAATCTTCTGTTTTAAATCCCGCAATGATTTTAATTCCCGCCGGATCTTTTAACATGGGATGTGACATTGATTTTTCAGGGGAAAAACCTGTTCATACCGTCGAGTTAAGTTCCTTCTATCTCGGTAAATATCCTGTAACGAATGAAGCTTTCTGTGCTTTCTTAAATTCAGAGGGAAATCAGATAGAAGATAATGTTAACTGGATAAATATAGTTTCCAGTAAATGGTGCGGTATACTCGGAGGTCCGAAACCGGGCTCATTCAGAGTCAGTCAGGGCTATAGAAACAGGCCTGTAGTAAGCGTAACATGGTATGGAGCAATAGCATATTGTAACTGGTTGAGTGAAAAGGCCGGTTATGAGCCATGTTATGGCCCTCGAAACAACAGAGGGACAGACCCTTCTATATGGCTCTCCAGTAAAGGGTACAGACTTCCTACTGAATCTGAATGGGAATATGCATGCCGTTCCGGCACAGCTACCCAGTATTACTGGGGTGATAATATCAACGGCGATTATTGCTGGTATCAGGCCAATTCTTCAGGCAATCACCATGAAGTTGGACTGAAACTACCTAATAGTTTCGGACTTTATGACATGAGCGGTAATGTATCGGAATGGTGTAATGACTGGTACGGGCCATATCCTGCTACAAGTGTACAAAATCCTTCCGGCCCTGCCTCAGGTCAGGCCCGTGTGCCAAGAGGTGGAAGCTACTGTTCAGGAGCCTTTTACTGCAGGTCATCAAGCCGCAGTTGCAGCTGGCCATCTGCCCTGTGTAACTCCCTCGGTTTCAGACTGGCAAGAAGTTTTTAATATTTTCTTAATATCACATCTCACATCTTACAAATCAGAACTTGATGCCATCAGGGCGAGTTAGTTGAAGGTTGAACGTTTGGAGCTGAAATCAACCATAAACTCTCAACTATATAATAATTTAATAAAAACAAAAATTCCTATACATGTTAACCAAGGAGGTTTTATGAAAAAATTAGTATTTATAATATTATTCTCTTTTATTATAAATTTCAGTAATAGAGTATTTTCTCAGGAAAATTCAAAAGAAGAAATAAGGATATGTGTAAATATACCTGCTCTCACTCTTACTGTATATAAAAATGACAGGATAATAAAACAGTATAAAATAGCAGCAGGGAGTCCGAAAACACCGACCCCTGCAGGACAGTATAAAATAGTCAGCAAAGAAACTGACCCTACATGGTATCCCATGCCGAAACCTGTTAAGAAAATAGATGATAAAGGGGTGGAATACACGGAAATGGTAGTTGAAGACCCTGTTCCTCCCGGCCCTGATAACCCGCTGGGAAAATACTGGATGGGTCTTGACAGAGATGATCTTGGCATACACAGCACAAATAACCCTTCTTCCATAGGCTATTCTGTGTCTCATGGGTGTATCAGAATGGATCCGGCTCAGGTCAAAGAAATATTTGATCTTGTACAGATCGGGACAATAGTTGATATAGTCTATAAAACTGCAGATATAGTAGTAGAAGAGGACTCGCTATATATAGCAGCATACCCTGACATATATTTCAGAGAAAAAGACAGATTAAAAAATATTAAAAATAAACTCGATAAAACAGGTATACCTTACGATGAAAAAATTCTGAAAGAGATACTGAAAAAAAATTCGGGAACATTCTTTATTGTATCCTGTCCTTACAGAGTAGTCTTTCAGGGACAGGATGTATCTGTAAAATCCATATACCCTATGGACACTATGGGTGGTAAAAAAGAATTTTATATATCTCTGAAAGACTGGAATAATATTTCTTCCGATACTATTACTCTGGATAAAGAGAAAACACTGGCCACTGTAAAAGGGAAAAAAATCAGTTTCATCTTTTATGACGAACGGTGTTATGTTAATGCTATAGAACTTGCAAAAATCGCTGATATGGACTACCAGGTAAATAAAAATACAAGAACATTAATTTTTTACTCGGTAATAATAAAATTAAACGGAAAACCTGTCTGGGGAGAAGGAGATTTAATACAGGAAAAACCATTCATCTCAGTTAAATATATCTCTGATGTAATGGGAATAAAATTTGACTGGAACAACATTACAAAAGAAGCCAGGTTTGGTGATACATCTTTCAAATGTGTTCTAAAGAAAGGAAAATCCTTAATCCCTGTGGAGAAACTGGCAGAACATTTCTCTATTCATGTAAAAAGAGAGAACAAAAGACTTATAAATATCTATTATCCTGAATTTCTGCTAAATGACATATCACTGACCAGAAAAGCTTTTTTATACCATGGAGAAATATACATATCCTTAAGAGAATTCGGGAATATAACAGGTATAAAATTCCAGTGGAAGCCTGAAAGCAGTAATGCTCTCATAGTAAATAAAAATATTAAAGCCAGACAATTCGGAGGAACAGCATTTTTACCTCTCTCTTCCCTGGTAAAAACAGGACTGGTAGAAGTAAAAAGACCTTCAGAAAATTCTATTTTCATTAAGGTAACAAAAATAATAATAAACAATAAATTTTTACCGGTAGAAGCTTACAGGGACGGCAATAATGATGAAATAATGATACGTTCAGAAGACATGTTCCCGTCTGGCTCACAGTTTTTTTTATATAATAGTGAGAGTAAAACTGCTACATTTAACGGTGAAACGATAAATGCAATTCAGAGGAAGGAAGGGATCTATGTTTCTCTCACTGAATTGAGCCGGTTGAAAGGATTTCAGATAGATTATGCTCGTAATGATTGTGTCATAAGAATATTTGTCGATATTAAATCAGATAAGAAGTAAAAAATTATAAAAAAAATACAAATGCCCCTTTACATTTTTTCTAATGTCGTGATAAATAATTAAGGAATTATAAAAAGGGTAATGATTAAGGGGTAAAAATTACGGAGGTGTATATAAAATGTTAGCAGTTGGCGCTTCATTCGGTTTCGGAGCAGTTGGAATGCAAAATTATATGCAGATAGGCATGGGCGGAGGGATATTTTCTGGCGGTTTCATGTCAAGTATGGGTATGTTCGGAGGAATGAGTTCCATGTGTGTCGGCACAGGCGGAATGACACCATTTATGGGTATGGGCGGATGCGGCATGACAGGTGGACTCGGTATGGGTATGTCAGGAGGATTGGCCAGTGATGCAGATCTGGCATCCCTGAATGCAAGAATAGCAAGAAGAGGGGCTCTTATAAATAAAAGATGTAAAACAGCAAAAATGGGTGGATTTCTTGGGAAATTACTCGGATTTGCAGCAGGAGTTGGCATAGCCGCACTGGTTCTGGGCACAGGAGGAGCAGCTTTACCTCTTGCTCCATTATTGATGGCAGGAGTAATGGGATCCGGTGTTGGAAGTCACCTGGGATTTCTCCTTGGTGGCGGAGGAAGTCTGTCAAGAGGTATTCCTCTCTAGTTCCTGTAAATCAATCGCATATTAAGTATGAATGGTAATTATATACCAGACTCTGACTGGAGTCTCTGAGTAAGGTTACTCTGAAATCCCCTGGCTCAGATTGTTCGGAACTGTCAAGGGGAACAGTCATCATAAGCTGTAAAAGGTTTTTACTACACACTACTAAGAAAACTATAGAAACGATGGAATACCATCGTTTTTTTATTTGTTAATCTCTAGAAATCATAAAAAAGCTCTGTTTTAGATGGATAACCTACTATCTGAGTCAGTATTTTTTCAATAGGCCTGGTTATTGTCATTTCGAAGGCTAAATGATTTGGAACAAATTGAAAATGTCCTTCTCTCCAGCTCAATATTCTTTTTATAACCTCTTCCCCTTTTCCCCATTTATCTTCTGCATGAACTGCTTTCCCCTGTAAAAAGAACAGTGCAGCTTCTTCTCCTGCAAGGTAAAAACTGACCTTACCACTCTGTCTTGTATTGACCAGAATTTGAAATATATAAAAAGGTGGTATATAGTTTATATCTCCTGCAAATACAAGCCCTTCTATATAGTCAGGAGATGTATAAACAAGATTCTGGCTTTCTTTTAATAACATAGAATAGTCATTTCTATCCAGGTAAAGCTTTATGAGTTTTTTTCTTGCTTCAGTATTGGAAGGGTCTTCTTTA
>JBEHWP010000532.1:0-4915 GCA_040217665.1 Vulcanimicrobiota bacterium | reverse complement strand
GCCCGGAGCCACTACACTTACTACTGCCGCCATACTGGGCGGACTTTCAGGAGCAAGCGGCAGTCTCAGCGGCAATGCATTTACTTCTGTAAGTGACGGTATCTCAGGCGGAGTTATGACAGGTATGGTAGCACAGGCTCTTACAGGGAATTCCGCTATGGTACTTGCCGGAGCAGTAGGCGGCGGTGTGGGAGGAAGAGCTGCCACAACTGCAGGTAAGGTAATTCTTGGCGGTGGTGCCGGTGCTGCTACAGGTGCTATTACTGCTATTCCTGCTGTAATGACCCTTGGAGTAGCAGGTTTACCTGTAATGGGTATAAGTGCCGCAGCAGGAGCACTCTCCGGAGCAGGCGGTGCAGTTATAGGACCTGTAATCAGAAGAACTGTACGAAATCTTACTATGGATATTAACCAGAAGGTTGATAAACATATGGATAAGGCCCTTGAAGGCCGTAAGATTGGAACTCTTGGTAAGACCGCTGCAGGGGCAGGGATGGGTATGGTTATGTTTGCACCTGTAGGATTGATATTCGGCGGAGCTACGGGAGCAGCCATAGGTGCAGGGGCAGGAGCTCTACTGTTCGGCGGCAAAACTCTTTATGAACAGCTTAAAAAGAATAATATGTCTGATGTTGATATAAAGAAAGCTGAACTCGACAGGGCCAAAGAAATGCTGCACAGCTACGAAGAGTCACTTGCAGGTCAATCTCTTACAGAGCAGGATAGGTCTGTGCTGAATGATATACACGCTGTAGTTAAAGCTACAGAAGATGCATATGAAGAAGCTTTGAAAAGTGATGTAAAAAAATAACAGTAAACCCTTTCTTAAAAAAGAAAAACAGGCCATTTAGCCTGTTTTTCTTTTTTAATGATTGTTTTTTATAAAAAATAGTCATAAAACCTGTAGATGAAGGTATAATATAATTTAGAAGAAAAATACAGAGAATGAAATATGGAACCAATAAAAACTAAATAAGAGACAGGATTTTGAAGAAGGGAGAATCTTACCATGGCAAGAAATAATTTCGATGTCAATATAGAGAAGTTACTTCTAAAAGCTGTAACAGACAGGGATTTTAAAGAACAGTTGCTTTATGATAGAAAGTCGGCTCTTGAGAATCAAGATATTTCCTTAACAACGGAAGATAGAATTATACTTGAGAAGATTCCGCTACAGATGCTTCATAATATGATTGAAAACTTCCTGAAACAGCAGAGTACAAGAAGAAAATTCCTGAAAGATGCTGCCGCAACAGTAGCACTCCTTACTACCAGCATAGTTATTTCTTCCTGTAACGAACATTCCGAAGATGTAACAGAACCTGTTGAGCATCCGTCTGCTTCGACACAACCTTCTGAAAAAAAAGTCACTCCCGGATCGGTTCCGGATAATTTTACGGAACATATGAAACTCCGTGAAAATACTCCTCTTCCTGATAATTTCGGATATCCTCAATATATGCCGGGACAGGGATGTATTGTAAAATAAACTGTTATTAATGTAAATAGCATAAATATGTATCTATTCAATAAATATAAAAATTCTCTCTATACTATATTTATTACCGTAAAAATAAATAGACATTTTTTTCAGATTATGCTATCATAAATATTCAAAATCTTGGCATATTACCCGTCACGCGTCACGCGTTACGCGTCGCGACTCCAATATATTAAGGAAGTGAAATCAGTGAAATATATTTCAATTTTGTTTATTATGTTACTTTCTATTTCTATTTGCGGCGGCTGCCAGAACGGAAGCGGAAATGCTACACCGTCTCCTTATCCGACTGCAACCCCTGTGCCTGCAGTGCATTCTGAACCGAATGGAGAAGTCGATCCGAATTCCTGGGTTGAAGTATCAAACATTAATATAGACAATTTGATGAAAATAGCACAGGATCAGGGCAAAACCGATGAGGAAAAATATGGTAATTCCGTATATACGTCAACACTTTGTACCAGCTTTGTTCTTCTTGAACTCGGAAATGGCCTTAAAGATATTACTCCCGAAGAATCCGGTAATGCAGGAAATACCGTTACCGGTGATACCACTGGAATAACAGGTGAGACAGGAATAACAGGAGACACCGGTACAACAGGGATAACAGGCGCTACAGGAACGGCCGGAGAAACAGGCGCTACAGGAACAACAGGAGATACCGGTACAACAGGAATAACCGGCGCCACAGGAACAACAGGAGAAACAGGAAATGTAACTGCATCTCCGACACAGGTTAAACAGACAAAACCATCGAAAGAATCTATGGAAACACTTAAAGTAATTGTTACTCATAATAAGAAAACTCTTGAACAGATAAAGGCAAAAGTTATGGAAAACAAAGTTCCTGAAGGCTATGAAGAGATTAATAAAAAAGTTCTGTCCTGTTATGACAAATTGCTGGAAGGTATAACAAAAGGTATTTCCTGTCTTGAGAAAGATGATTTTTCCGATTTCAAAAAATCTCTTACAACGATAGAAGATGCGAAGGTTCTTATACAGGATGCCTTGATGGGGTTAAATGAAAAGGGTTATAAGCCCAGGCCTGAATTTGAAGAACTTATAAATAAAGCATTAAAAGAGTGAAAAGTGAAACGTGAAAAGTGAAAGGTTTTGTCTTTTCACTTTTCACTACTCACCTTTCACTACTTATGCGCTCCCGTTCCTTTTATTTCTTTTGCTGTTTTTCTGTATTCTACAAACATCTCTGAAAGCTCATATACTTCATTTTTTACTTCATCTTCATTCAGAGTAGTAAACATTCCGTTATTCATAAGTATTTCACCGTTTGCTATGACATACTTTACTTCATTTCCGTTAGAAGCCCATATCAGGTTTTCTACGAGATTATCCTCTCTGGTAGGTGTCATATTCGGCGATGTAAGATCGAGGAATATAAAATCAGCATCTTTACCTTCTTCCAGGCTTCCTGCATTCAGCCTGAGGAATTTTGCCGGTTCTATTGTAACCATTTCCAGGAGTTTCTGGGCAGGAAGCAGATAGGCATCCTGATGCAATGCTTTCTGATATTGAGAGGCAAGCTTTGCAGCCATCAGCATATTTTGATTGTCTGCACTGCCGGAACCGTCTGTTGATATTACTACAGGTATACCCATTTCCATCATTTTTATAACAGGAGGCATTCCTGAACCAAGGATGGTATTGGCAAGTGGGTTGTGAACTATTTTTGTTCCGGTATCTCTGAGGATTTCCAGATCCCTTTCCGTACAGTTTACCTGATGTGCCAGTATAGTGTTTTCATCCAGAAAATCTATGGAGTGAGCATATTCCACAGGTGTATGGCCGTACGTTTCTCTGAACCATTTAGTGGTATTTGGTTCTTCCGAAGAATGCATGTGTATTAGTGTATTATTGTCCCTTGCCCATTTTTTTAAAGCTTTCAATTGTTCAGGGCCATTTGAAAAATCCTGGTCAGGGCCAGGAATGATCCATGTTCTTTCCGTAACTGCAAATTTTTTAATATATTCATCCATTCTTTTTACCGATGCATCAGGTGTGTCAAGTATACGCTCGTCATAATTTCTATCCTGTGCACCTACTGCCACTATCATTTTCGTGCCTGCCTTCAGATTTGCCCTGACTATTTCTTCTACTCTGTATTTATTATGATTGCAGTGATGAACCATAGAAGATGTTATGCCATAATATATATCGTCCAGTCTGGCTTTTATATAGGTAATATAGTTTGGCGATTTCCCGAATTTCTTCTCTAAAATATTTCTTTTTTCGTTCATAAACCCTGTGAACAGGTTTACTGCATGGTCGAGCCATGCAGTAAGAGGTTCATCTTTCGCCACACCTATTATGGGAGATTCGTGATCATGGCCATGGGCTTTTACAAAGCCCGGCATAATGACTCCTCTTAATTTTTTTATATCACCTAAGGTGAAATTACCTTCTTTTTCACAACCTATTATCTGAAGTTCTGTGCCATAATCTCTTATAATTCTTTCCCCTGTTTCTTCTGTATATCTGCCTGTTTCTTTTATGAGATTTTTTTCCGTAAGTACATAACCATCTTTTATTCTCTCACTTCTTCCGATTTTATCACTCAGAGGAAGTAAAAACTTACTTCTCATAAGTTTGTATTTTTTCCCTGCCATGAAAAAACCACCTTTCTAATATTTATAAATAAGCTCAAAAGACCGGAGTCTTTTGAGCTTATTTATGTTTTGTAATAATCTATTTATATACAATTTTCTCTTTTTTTTCTATTGTAATGACGGTTTCCCGCCAGCATATCATCTATTATTGAACGAACCAGTTCGCGCCCATTATTGCTGTTAAATAATCTGATAAATTTATCAAGTAAATCATGGAAACTACTATTTTCCATAGGCACATAAGAAGGAGATGGCATATCTCTTATCTGTCTCAGTAATCCTGCTTCTACAAAATCATCAAGAGCTTCTTTAACCTGTTCTTCTTTTCTTCCGATGGCTTCAGAAATGAGAAAAGGACTGTATACTGTACTGGGATTATAGTAAAAGAACTCCAGAATTTCACTTTTTATTGAAGAATTAGCTATATTGGCAATAAAATACTTTAAATCACTACCTATGACAAAATCTCTCCTGTTTCCAAGAGTTAACCTCGCACTCATAGTAATCCCCCTGCTGGTCTATATTTTTCTCAGATAAAGCCCGATCACCCTCCTTTCTTAAATTTTAGTTACATACAATTTTATTATACCACGTGCTTATTCATAGAACAAGCATTTATTAAGTTTATTTTTTACGTCTATCCATTAAAGAGATTACTTTAGATTCAAGATTTTTCTGCGGTTTATCTTCTTCCTGTCTTTCTCCGAGAGAAATTACCTTTCCTTCTTCTTCTATGTCTTCTTCCTGTCTTTCTCCGAGAGAAATTACCTTTCCTTCTTCTTCTATGTCT
>JBEHWP010000531.1:0-4918 GCA_040217665.1 Vulcanimicrobiota bacterium | reverse complement strand
ATTTATAAGGGAGATACGTTTTTTCAGGAGAATAATTATGAAGAAGCAGTAAAATGTTATACTATGGTATTAACTATTGAACCGAACTGTACAGATGGAAAAGAAAAGTACAAAAAGGCCATTGAAAAATATACATTCAATCCTGCTATGTCTTTAATACCTGAAGGTAGTTTTCTTATGGGAAGTAATAATGGATATGCAAATGAAAAACCTGTACATAATGTACAGCTGAGTTCTTTTTATATGAGTAAATATGAAATAACCAATGCAGAATACTGTATATTTTTAAATTCTCAGGGAAACCAAACATCGGGAAAACATGCATGGGTAAATATAGTTAACAGTAATTATTGTGGATTAATTTCTGCACAGGGGCCTGAAAAATTTCAGGTAAAAGAAGGTTATGAAACCCGTCCTGTAGTATATGTAAACTGGTACGGAGCCGTAGCATATTGCAACTGGTTGAATGAATTACAGGGCTTGAAAAAAGAATCAGAAGATTATCTTCATATAGCAAAAAAAGGTTATCGTCTTCCTACTGAAGCTGAATGGGAATATGCCTGTCGTGCAGGTTCGGATACTGATTATTACTGGGGAAATACTATGGATGATAATTATTGTTGCTGTAATGATTGTGCAAAAAATCACCAGGATGTATATGCGAAATTACCAAATAAATTCGACCTTTACGGTTTAAGCGGCAATATCTGGGAATGGTGCTGGGACTGGTATGGAGAGTATACTTATTCTTTTAAAATTAATCCTGAAGGGCCGTCTACGGGAACAAGTAAAGTAAGACGTGGCGGTAGCTGGTGCAGTACAGCAGACTTATGTCGTTCAGCTTTTCGCAGCAGTGCTTCTCCGGGTGTTCATGGATTCGGTATGGGATTTCGTATTGTAAGAACATAAAAGTTTAAAAAGGAGGAGCTTTATGAAAAAAACGATTCTAGTAATGAGTTTAATTTTGCTATTATTTATTTTTATTCCAGCCTGTAGCCAGAAAACAAATCCCCGGATTACTCCGACACCTTCTACTTCTACTTCCTTAAAACCACTTGATAGTGGCAGACGGACAGCTGTAGAAATGGCTTTAAGTCAGGATCCGGAACTTGCTTCCTTTAAATTGAAGGTAGAAGTAGTTAATTATGATGTTACACTGAAAGGACAGGTTGAAACAGAGGAACAGAAACTGAGGGCAGAAAAGCTTGCTTATACGGTAAAGGATGTTAAAACAGTAATCAACCAGATACAGGTATCTCCCTAAATTTTAACTGTAACTCTGTTATAGATTTCGTCCATTTCAATAGCTTTAAAATTCATATCTACAGGAACAGGAAGAATTTTTGCAGTATCAACTATAAAAGCTGTTCCTTTATGTTCTATGAATTTTAAGGCTAATTTTTTTGACATAATATCCATTACAAAAGATAAACCAAAACCGGGTACTGGTATAAAATTAAGTACCTGAACTTTTTCTACGTTTATTTTGATTTTCTTTCTGTCTTCCAGTAAATAAATGTCTATAACAGTTAAAAAAGGAACTGTTAATATTTTTTTCCCTTTACCTGTTACATGGATTTTTCCGTTTTTTACATTTACCTGTAATTCCTGTATTTCAGGTATGTCCAGCAGTTCTCTGTGATGTTTCAGGAGTCGGTTTACAATAGTCATTGAAAAATGAGCTACCATGTTACATATCTGAGGAGGACATTCTTTAATTTTATCTATAACAGAAAGAGGTTTTTTAAATTCATATTGAATTGAAGGCACCAGTATTTCCACATGTTCAACCTTCATAGCATCTTTTACTTCGAAATTTTCAACTTCTATTTTTATATTATCTGTTCTGACACTTTCTCTATCTGGAATTATATTATTTACAAAAAATTTATATTTTCCAATAGAAATATTTGTAAGATTATTTAATATAATATTTAATTTATTGAAAAGTTTTGAATTAATCATTTAAAAAATATTTCTTATAAATTATTTAGATAAACTTTTTATACATTCTACAGCTTATTTCTAACTCCTTTTTTTTATAAAATACTCTTTTTAATCTGTCAAGTAAATATAAAAAAGAGGCTTTTTTTATATTTACTTGACAGGGCAGGTCTCCCCTGTTACAATAGCTTTATGATAGCAGGATATATAAGGGTTTCCACGCTGGATCAGGTTGAATATGGTAGAGGTCTGGAGATACAGAAAGAAGCAATTCTGGATTACTGCAAAAAAAACGGACTAAAATTAGACAAATTTTATGAAGAGCAGGGTATTTCAGGAGGACTTGACAGAAGACCTGCTCTGGCAGAACTTCAGTCTGACGTATCGTCAGGGCTTATAGATACTATAATAATAACAAGGCTGGACAGACTGGCAAGAAATCTTCTGGTACAGGAAAGTATTCTCGGAGATTTCCAGGAAAAAGGTGCTTCTGTCCTGTCAATAGACGAGCCTGACATACTGAGTATGGACCCCTCCAGAATTCTTCTCAGGCAGATGAAAGGCGCCATAAATCAGTATGAGAAAGCCATGATTGTAATAAGAATGAAATCGGGAAGAATTAAAAAGGCGAAAGACGGCGGTTACGGAGGAGGTGCTCCTCCTCTGGGCTATACAACAAAAAGAGATACCGGGAAATCTCCCAGTTATCTTGCCGTTCATAATACAGAAGCATCTACTGTAGAGCTTATTTATGAACTGAGGCATAAGGGAAAAACGCTGAAAGAAATAGCAGATTATTTAAATGAAAATAACTACAAAACAAAAAGAAATGGAATATGGTACGAAGGTACGGTAAAATATATCCTTGAAAATAGTCTCTATAAAGGTTTTGTAGATTATTCCGCCATACAGACAGAAGGTATTCATGAACCTCTGATTGATCGAAATTTTATTATACCTTTTAAAGACACATCACAGATAGAAGGTTTTATAGTTTCCGAGAAAAATAAAGGAGCCTCGTTCAGGCAGATAGCGGATAAACTCAATATCAGCCACATACCCACCAGAAGAGGCGGCAAATGGAAAGCAGGTACAGTCAAGTACCTTTGGGACAGACGAATTTCTTCTGAAAATAATTTTTAAGCTTTTTTACCAATTATTAGAAAATTACCTCTGTAAAACTATTGTTTTGCAATGTTTTAATAACAATAATAAATAATAATTAATTGATTAATAAAAATATTTAATAATATTTAATGATATATAAATGGCATCTTTACCTTGGTAATAGATGAAGGTGCCGGGTAATAGGTATCGTGGTTATAATAATTGATTACCGGATCAGTTTATTTTTTTTATATAGATTATCATTTTATACAACACAAATCCTTAAAACTTCGTCTATAGTAGTGATGCCTTCTATGGCTTTTTTCAGACCATCATGTTTCATAGATGCTTCTCCCCTGTTTCTAAAGAATTTTACCAGATCGGCACAGGAAGGTTTCAGGGAAATTTCATTTTTTAATTCATCGTCCATTACTATAACTTCATGCAATGCCGTTCTCTTTTTGTAACCGGTGTTACGGCAATTTTCACAGCCTTTTCCTTTATATAAAACCATATTATCTCTATAAAGGTTTTCTTCTTTTAACATATTGACAAGGCCTTCAGGCACGGGAATTTCTTCTTTACAGTCAGGACAGATTCGCCTTATCAATCTCTGTGATATGATGCCTTTCAGGGCAGATGCAAGCAGAAAAGGTTCAAGTCCCATATCAATAAGCCTTGTTAATGCTTCTGCACTATCAGTGGCATGGAGAACACTTATTACCACATGTCCCGTAAGAGCTGTTTCCAGAAGTATTTTAGCAGACACGTCATCTCTTATTTCTCCGCAGTAAATAACATCGGGGTCCTGCCTTAAGAATGCTCTGAGTGCTCCCGTGAAGGTAAGTCCTTCTTTTTCATTTAACTGTGTATGAATAACATTGTCAATCAAATATTCTACCGGATCTTCTATTGTGAGAATATTAATCCCCGGATGTGCCATTTCTTTAAGTCCTGCATATGCTGTTGTTGTCTTTCCACATCCCGTGGGGCCGTTAATTATAATAAGTCCGAAAGGACTATTCAGTAAATCTTTATATTTCTTTAAATTTTCTTCATTAAAACCAAGTTTTTCCAGATCAAGAGTTATGTTTGCCTTATCAAGGATTCTCATTACTATGTTTTCTCCGTAAAAGGTCGGGAGGGTAGAAACTCTTATATCCAGGTATCTATTTCCGAATTCATGGTTTATTTTCCCATCCTGAGGTTTTGACAGAATATCGCTGTTTAATGAAGCTCTTTCTTTAATTTTTTTTACCAGTGGATTATAAAGCAGGGAGGGTAGTGATGATATGTCCCTCATTGTTCCGTCAATTCTGTAGCGAATTTTTAAGGCATGTTTTAAGGGATTCAGGTGTATATCACTTGCCCTTTCGGAACATGCATCTTCTATGATAAGGTTTAACAGTTCATTTAGTTTAATATCGTCATGTTCATCGATTTCAATATCAAATTTTTCTTTCATTTTTATGCTCCTTTCATTTTTTATTTAACTGTCGAATTATTATCTTTTGAATTTATTCTTTCTTTAAAAAATTCAATGGCTTTTTCCAGTTCTTTTCTGAATTCTTCCTGTTCTTTACTCTGACCCTTTAAAAAGGAAATCAGGTCTTTACGGTAAAAACGCCACTGTCCTCCTGCTTTAAATCCCGTTATTGTTCCCTCGTTAAGCCAGCGATAAAGTGTTGGTTTACTTGTATTTAAAAATTCTGCAGCCTGGCTTATGTCCATTATATCTGTAAGACCTCTTCCCTCTTCCCGGAACATTTCCCCTATCTCTTCTTTCATGATTTTTCATCACCTCCTTTTTATATTTAAATTTAATTGAATTTAATTATATTTAATTATTTTATATCATATATTATTA
>JBEHWP010000530.1:0-4923 GCA_040217665.1 Vulcanimicrobiota bacterium | reverse complement strand
AAGAAAATCTGAACAATCTTATGGAAAAGCTTGAACAGGATAAATAGTAATTTATATGAAAATGATAAAGTCTTATGTCTCATTTCTGTTTGTGACCGCTCCGGTCATGTCTGTTAGTGACAGGCGACTCGTGACAGAAGGTTTATTAATGCTCCTGTTCAGGACAGTAACATAACATATTTATCGAGGAGATTTAAACATGTTTGCCGTAATTATGGCCGGTGGTGTGGGGAAACGTTTCTGGCCCTACAGCAGAAATTCTCTTCCGAAGCAATTCCTGAGTATTATCGGAGAAGAAACAATGCTGACCCAGACATTGAACAGACTCGACGGTTTCATTGCACCGGAAAATAGAATAATTGTAATAAATGAAGAACATAAAGATCTGATACCATCAGAAAGTAAATCCTTGATATTAAAAGAACCTTTCGGGAAAAATACCGCACCATGTATAGGACTTGCATCCGTATATATTAAAGACACAGAGGCCCCCGTAGCAGTAGTACCGGCAGACCACTTTATACCTGACAGAGAAGCTTTTCAAAAAACCCTTAAAGAAGCTATGGATGTAGCGAAAAAAGGATATATAGTTACTATAGGAGTAAAGCCTACAGGGCCTGAAACAGGTTACGGTTACATCCTCAGAGGTGAATTTCTGGAAGACCGGGCATATATGGTAAAAAGATTTGTAGAAAAACCTGATATAAATAAAGCAATTGAATACCTGGTCAGCGGAGAATATTTCTGGAATTCCGGCATATTTGTGTTTACTCCTCATGTTATGTTAGAGGAGATATCAATACTGCTGCCCGAGCTTTACGAAAAACTTCAGACTATAAAAGAATCTATCGGCAAGAAAGAACATAACAGTGTATTAAGAGATGTTTATAAAACAATCAATTCCGTCTCTATAGACTATGGCATTATGGAAAAAACAAAAAGACCTGTAGCTGTAATACCTGCCTCTTTCGAATGGAGTGATGTAGGAAGCTGGAAATCCCTCTTCGACCTTCAGTCAACTGCGACAGACGGGAAGGAACAGGGTAATATAATAGAAGGCCCGTGTGTCTCTCTTGATACACAACATTGTTTTATATGTAATAAGACAGAGAAACTTGTAGCAACTATAGGACTGGAAGATTTATTTCTCGTAAATACGGATGATGTCGTACTTGCAGGACATATGAAAGATTCCCAGAAGGTTCAGGATATTATAGAAATTTTAAAGAAAAAAGGACTTAATAAATATTTGTAGCGACGGCACCATGCATTCGCCCGGTGAGTATTCGGCCGGTAAAAAGTAATTTATGGGTACTATAGTAAACGTAAAAAACCTCTCTAAAACCTTTAAAGTAAAGATACAGAAACCCGGCTTAAAAGGCACCTTTAAATCCCTCTTAAAGCCTGAATTTAACATATCACAGGCGGTAAAAGATATATCCTTCCAGATAGAAAAAGGAGAAAGACTTGCCTTTATAGGCCCCAACGGTGCAGGGAAATCGACTACCATAAAAATACTCACAGGCATTCTCCATCCTGACGGAGGAGAAGTAAATGTTCTGGGTCATATCCCGTGGAAAGACAGACAGAAACTTTCCTTTAAAACAGGAGCGGTATTCGGTCAGAAACCGCAGTTATGGTACCACCTTCCTCCGGGAGATACCTTTGAACTATTCGGAAAAATCTATGAAATGGATGCTCATGTATATAAAAAAAGAGTGGCCGAACTCGTAGATTTATTTGAAATAACCCCTTTTATAAATACCCCTGTAAGACAGTTATCACTGGGACAGAGAATGAGATGTGAAATGGTTGCTTCACTGCTTCACAACCCTGAAGTAATATTCCTTGATGAACCTACGATAGGCCTCGATGTAGTATCGAAAAAAAACTTTCGCGAACTCATCAGGGAAATGAGTGAAAGGGAACAGGTAACAATACTTCTTACGTCTCATGATGTGGGAGATATAGAAAAACTCTGTAAAAGGGTCATAATAATAAATGAAGGAACTCTTGTGTATGAAGGACAGGTTTCAACACTGAAAAGAACATCTATGAACAGAAAAATCGTAGGAGTTCGTTTCGGTGACATACCTCCCGAAGAATTGAAAATAGAAGGGTGTAAAATAATTAAAAGAGGCAAATACGGACTGAAACTGGAAACAGACAGCGAAATATGTCCCATAAGAAAATTAATGGATTATCTCATAGGTAATTTTGAGATTGAAGATATAAATGTGGCAGATCCGCCTCTGGAAGAAATAATAGGTGCTATTTATAATGAGGGCGTAATGCGTAATGCGTGACGCGTGATGCGAGGGGAAAGTCATATTCTTAAAGGCTAAGATAAAACATGTGGAAAAGTCTTCCTAAATATACTAAAATTTTTACGGTAACCATATCAAACAGTTTTGCATATCTCTTTGATCGCCTTCTGAGAACATTATTTCTTGTCATGATACTCTATATATTCACCAAATTATGGAAGGCAGCATATGAACATGGCGGAGGCACTATAGAAGGCTTTACTGTTACAGACATGCTCTGGTATCTCATGTTTACGGAATCCCTTGTTACTTCAAGAGGAAGACCGGAAGAAAAAATAGATCAGGAAGTAAAATCCGGAAACATTGCCTACATGTTAAATAAGCCTTACAATTACCTGATGTTTCAGCTATCTCTCTGGACCGGGGAATTTCTGCCGCAGCTTATAATAAACCTTCTGTCAGGCTCTGTAATGGTGTATTTTATGGTAGGCTCCATAAAATTAAATGTCCTTACATTTCTGCCACTCATTATTACCGTAATACTTGCGACTCTTATGGAATTCTTCATAAGAATGTCTATAGGTTTTTCCGCTTTCTGGCTGGAAGACACCAACATGGCATCATTCATATATCATAAAATAATATTCGTTTTCGGAGGCATGCTTATACCTCTGGATTTTTTTCCTCCTTTATTTAAAAAAATAGCAATGGCATTACCTTTTTCTTTTATGGTCTATGAACCGGCAAAGCTCTTTATCAGGTTTGACTGGATGCATTTTCTCTATGTAATTAAAATGCAGTGTCTATGGGTTTTAGTAACAGGTTTTATATGTTATTTTATATATTCTATGGGATTAAAAAGGTTAAATATTAACGGAGGATAGCAACAGAAGGGATTTAACCGGCCATCTGCCGTAAAGTCATATTACAAATTAAAGCATATTATGATATAATTAATAAAGAACCTGACATAGAAAAGGATGGATTTCATGCCAACTATCAGTATGTTTTACGGCATTATTATAAGGATGTATTTTACACCATCAGAACACAATCGTCCACATTTTCATGCTTATTATCAGGAATATAAAGCAATAGTTGATATAGGTAGTTGTGAAATTACCGGTGGGAATTTCCTGTAAAACAGGCCAGACTGGTTACAGCATGGGCTGAATTACGTAAAGAAGAACTACTGGCAGACTGGCAGCTTGCTTCTAACGGCGAGCTTCCTTTTAAGATTGAACCTTTAAAATAGGGGGGGAGAGTAATATGTATCATGGTATTAAAGAAGTAATACCTTTAGCTGATTATGAATTATTATTGACCTTTGAAAACAACGAAAAAAAGAAATTCGACTTAAAACCTTATTTAAATAAAGGCATATTCAAAGAATTAAATAAAGTAGAATTATTTAACACTGTGAAAATAAGTTTTGATACAATTCAATGGGATAATAATGCCGATTTAGATCCTGAATTTCTTTATATAAACAGTGTTCCCTGTGTTGAGACTCTATATTCGAAGGTCTAAACAATCGTTGATAGTCAATTATGTTATTTAAACAATTAGATTTTATCTATACATGTTTCAAACTTAACTTTAAAACTGCCATGGAATACCGTCTGAGTTTCCTGGGACAGATGGGTGCCATGATAATAAATGATCTCTTCTGGATCCTGTTCTGGTATATATTCTTCGGGAAAATTTCTGCCGTAAGAGGCTGGGAATTTAAAGACGTCCTTTTATTATTTGCCATGTCAGCCTTTGCATTCGGCGTAAGTTCAGGCATATTTGCGAACAGAAGGGAAATTGCCAGGCTTATAGAAGAAGGAGGTCTGGACTTTTATCTTACACTCCCGAAAGATCCCCTGCTGCATATTCTGCTCGGCAGAATATCCATAAGTTCCCTGGGAGACCTCGTATTTGGTCTGGCACTGGTAATAGCTGTAAAGGGGCCAGATCCTTTATTTTTACTT
Source organism: Vulcanimicrobiota bacterium (assembly GCA_040217665.1). Classification (GTDB taxonomy): domain Bacteria; phylum Vulcanimicrobiota; class SpSt-956; order SpSt-956; family JAKJGF01; genus CALARM01. Next base: position 680 of record JBEHWP010000530.1, on the reverse strand, counting down.
CGTTTTACAGGAGCAGGTATACTGGCAGGCATTATACTCACAGCGTTCAGCGTAACAGTTCACAGTTTTACTTTTTTTACAGGCAGAGGCGCAGGATTTGCCAATTTTATGATAGAAACTATACTGTGTTTTTCAATGTATCCCCTGAAAATCTTTCAGGGCTTCGCAAAAATACTGTTATTTACAGTAATCCCTGCCGCCTTTATTTCTACCATACCTGTCAGTATGGTAACTGATTTTACATGGGAAAAATTTTTGATTATGACAGGAGTTACCATATTATCTGTAGTAATTTCCAGAATGGTATTTTTCTACGGGCTGAAGAGATATACGAGCGGGAATTTAATAAGTGCAAGGCTGTAGGGCCGTGATGCGTAATGCGTAATGCGTAATGCGTGATGCGTAATGCGTAATGCGTGATGCGTAATGCGTGATTCGTGATGCGTGATGCGTAATGCGTGATGCGTAGAGACAGAGGTATTTACATAGATGAAAGACACTACAAAAGAGGAAATCCTTCTGAAACTGGAAAAAGCCCTGAAGAAAATAGAAGAAATAGAAAAAATAAAGGAAGAGTTAAGACACAGAAGTAAAATAGAAGAACTTGCCACAACCATATCTACAAGATTTATAAATATTCCAATAGATGAAATAGATGAAAAAATAAATCTGTCCCTTAA
>JBEHWP010000529.1:0-4932 GCA_040217665.1 Vulcanimicrobiota bacterium | reverse complement strand
ATGCAGCTCCCTGGATTGAGAACGGAAACATGCAATTCTTTGCCATAGATTCAATCAATCAGGAAAGCTGGTATAACAGAGACATACACCCGGCTGACAGAATGAACTGGGCTAACGGTTATGAAGGATATATAGTACATGAACTTGTACCGTTTGTGAGAAATATGACTCACAATCCCTTTGTAGGATGTATGGGCGCAAGCTTCGGAGGATATAATGTTACGAACCTGTTCCTGAAACATCCTGATTGTTTTCAACTGGCAGTTTCTATGTCAGGACTCTTTGACATAAGGCAGTATCTCGAAGGTTACTATGATACGAACGTATATTTAAATAACCCTGTAGATTATATACCAGGTCTGTCAGATCCATGGTTTTACCATATGTATAACAACTCATCTCTCCTCTGGATGTTCTGCGGAGAAAATGATATATGTAAAGGTGATAACGACTATTTCCATCATCTGTTAAGTGCCAAAAATATAAGGCACTGGTACGATGTATGGCCTGCACCATGTGATCATCATGAATACTGGTGGAAAAAACAGCTGCCTGTAGTGCTGGATAAATTTTACAACTGGTAGTTTTATATGAAAATGATGAAGTCTTATGCTTCACTGTCCGTTCATTTTCATATCTGGTTGTAACCGCTCCGGTCATGCCAGGGAGTGAAGTCGTGAGTCGTGAGTCTTAAGTTAAACTCTTTCCACTCACTGCTCACGACTTCACTATTTCACAGACCCCACTCTCTCAGGGCTTTCAGATTCTCAACAGGAGCTGAAACGGGGTAAGTACAGCCTGCTCCAAGGATCCATCCCCTTCCGCCTGTAGCGGAATAAGATTGCTCTGCCTCTCTGATACAATCAGTAGAAGAACCTTTAACTATAGTAGTTTTGTGATTTATTCCTCCCATAACAATACCCTTTACAAGATCCTTACCATCTTTAAGAGACATATTTGTTTTATCGCATGAATCCCAGTGAAAACCATGAACAGGATAATCGGCCAGTTTCTGAAGTATATTATTACTTTTACATACATGAAGTATATTAAAAGGACAGTCTTTTACAATTTTGAGTAACCTCATATCATAAGGACGACAGAATTCATTGAATTGTTCCTCTGTAAAATAATCAGTACTTGCCCAGTACCGCGTTGCATAAAACACACCGGAAACACCGGCATTAAGCGCCTCTTCCATAAATTTTTCAAAGGTACATGTTATATTGTTCAATACTCTATGAATGATATCCTTATGATTCTTTATATGCTCCATTAAAACATCAATATTCTTTACCAGTTTTAAAATAACGGCAAAGGGAGTAAAAACAGTCATTACAAAAAACAATTCCCTGCCCATAGATTTATTAATAAGATGAAGAGCATCAAGCTGTTCTCTGAGAACAGGACTGTCGAGAGGGTCAATAACCGTTATATGATTATAATCATCCGGTGTTTTTACAGGATAATATAATTGCTTCGGTTTTGTCACACCATCCCTGTAAAATTCATATTTTGTCCCCCATGCTTCATCATGATAGCTTTCCCTGAAGTTTACCTTCATAAAATCCCAGTCCATTTCCTTCTGATAATCTACCATTATACGGGCAAGGCTTTCTGCATCTGTTTCATATTCGTAAAAATGCCTCCAGAAACTTGCAGGAATTCTGTCTGTTTTTTCCTTATTAAGAGCGGCAATTATTCGCTCTTTTTTTGTCATTTTCATAAAAACAACTCCTTCTATGTCGTAACGAGTGACGAGTGACGCGTGACGCGGGGTAAAAACCTCTTATATATTTAATCTTAATCTCCCTGTAACCTTCCATCCTATGGCTCCGAAAAGGACTCCCCATAGAGAATAAAAAATTACTATAATTAAGAAAAGTAAAAAGACACAACTTTTATCGATATTAAAAAAAAACAGATGCCTTATCAGTAAGAATTCTGAGGGAAACCCAAAAACCCTCTCCGCCAATAAGACCGACTACTATAAGTTTCTGGCATAAAGCCCATATATTTGCAGCTACTGTTCCCAGCACTGTTCCTGCTATATTGAAACCTGTAATATTCATAACAATTTCCATTAATATAGCTTCTATAAATATAGCAAAAGCAGCATTTATATTCCATCCGAAAAGGAATTTAATAACAGCACTTATAAAACCTATTATGATAATACTTCCTCTTATAGGTACAGCCTGTTTTCCCGTTATATAAACTATACAATTAAAACCAATCATTACATTACCTGTAAAATAAAACTGAAGACCATGAAAATAATTTCCTATGGTAATTTCCAGGACTCCGTTAATCGCAGCAAGAAGGGACATTAAAACCATCTGTCTGGTAGTAAATTTCATATAAATTCTCCTTTCCTGTAACGGGAGGCATGACAATTTCTCATCAGACCCTGCGGCTATTTTTCATAGTTTAAACAGAAAAACCTTAGAAAAAAATAGCTCGGAGATTTCGAGATATAATAATCTGCTTTATATTCAATAAGAGATGAAAAAATCCTGCCACCATGGCTGTAAGGACTCGTTCAAAAATAAACATGTTATAGTCATCTAAGTACGGTAACAGATAAAAAAGTATCCATAAAAAGCTTCTGCCTGGCAGGCTCTGGAGAAGAAAAATTAGTTTTTTATATAGAATTAAAAATTAAATAAGGGTTAATTTATTGTCTGGAAACCAAATTATATAAGGCAAATGATTTTTCTTCGTAAGAGCCTGTCAGGAAAAAGTTGATAAAATGGGTACGAACTTATCTGGAGCGGTACTAAGTAATATAATTGAAACAGTTATTCAATTGTCATTCCCAGGTCACAGGGAAAATATTTTCTATATATAGAATTTAATCATTGACTTTTGCTTCACATTCTGATAATTTGAGATTTATTAATATTTCGCCTGTCCGGGAAAGAGTGTGAAAAGACTATATGAATTCAACAGATTACGATGTAATTATCACAGGAAGCGGTTTCGGCGGAGCTTCTGCAGCATATACACTGTCCCAAGCCGGTTTTAAGACCCTTATACTTGAAAGAGGGGATTTTATTAAAGGAGACGAGAAAGACTGGGATCCGAAAGAAATCCTTGTTGATAAGAGATATAAAGGTGACAGCCCCCTTCTGATAAAACAATATAAAGATAAAATATTTAAAGAGCTATACAATAATGAAGTAGTCGGGGGAGCTTCCGTATTTTACGGCGGTGCAGTCATGAGGATGAGAGAACACGATTTTCATTCCTGGCCTGTAAAATATCCCGATTTTGAGCCATATTATACAAAAGCGGAAGAACTGCTTGAAGTATACGGTGAAGACGGTAAAGATCCCTGCGAACCGCCGAGATCAGCTCCGTATCCCTTCAAACAGATAGAACTCTCACCTCCTTCACAGAGAATATACAGAGCTGCAGAAAACCTTGGATATAAGCCGTTTAAATTACCTATGACCATTAATTTTGCAAATAAAGAAAGACCTCTCTGTATTAAATGTAACACATGTGACGGTTTTCCATGTAAAATAGGTGCAAAAAATGATGCGGCGGCAACACTCATCAGAAAAGCAAAGGAATTTAATCTGGAACTGAGAACAGGCATTATAGTAAAAAAAGTTATAGAAAATGCCGGTGAAATTAAAGAAATTGAATGTATAGATAAAAAATCAAATAAAACATTCACACTCTCAGCGAAAACATTCATTTTAAGTGCCGGAACAATAGACAGCGGAGCAATAATTCTGAGATCGGAGCTCAGAAATTATGAAAATTATTCTCTTGCAGGAAAATACCTGATGAGACACTGTAATGCAGTGGTAAGTTATGTATTCCCGTTTAAAACAAATCCTCAGCACGTATTTCACAAACAGCTCTGTATTACAGATTTCTACGAAGATTTCAGGGATAAAATGAACAGTGCCACAGGTATTATACAGGACATTTATACCCCCCCTGCAGTAGTACTCAGACATTTTGCTCCTCCGGGACTCAAAACTGCGGCAGCCACAATGGCAGGTTATATACAGAATCTTCTCTGTATAGCAGAAGATGAACCTGACGAAAGAAACAGAATTACTCTTTCGGAAAAATCAGACAGATACGGACTTCCTCTGATAAAAATAGAACATCAATACAGTAAAGCAGACTGCCAGAGAAGAGATTACCTGGTAGAGAGAGCGAAAAAGATTTTGAGGAAATCAGGGGGACTTATACCCAATATTATGTATATAGACAGCTTTTCTCATGCAGTAGGAACCCTTCGTTTCGGAGACAATCCGAAAACAAGTGTTCTTGATAAAGACTGCAGATTTCATGGTATTAAAAATTTATATGTTCTGGACGGAAGTTTTATGCCCACATCTGCAGGAGTAAATCCAAGTCTGACAATTACTGCAAATGCTTTAAGAGTAGCAGATATTATAGTGAAAGGTGAAGTTCTGTGAGTGGTAAAAAGTGAAGAGTGAAAAGTAAAGAGTGAGTAGAGTTTATAGTTGAGAGCATGATTTTAAACTCTCAACCTTCAACTCTCTCAACTTATATAACCTATTACCCATCACGTATTACGCATTACACATTACGATTATTATGAAAAACATCTGTATCATAGGCTGCGGCCATATAGCTCAAAGCCATGTAAAGAAATTATCAGGAAAAATTAAATTTTATTTCTACAGTATAATTAAAGAAGAAGCGGACGGACTTAACAAAAAATCAGGAGGGGAAGGCGTTTTTAACAGTTTTGATGAAGTGCTTAACGATTCCGGTATAGAGGGAGTAATAATATGTTCTCCCCCTGAATTTCATAAGGAACAAATAATCAAATCTCTGGAAGCAGGTAAAGCAGTTCTTGTAGAAAAACCCATGTGTATTTCGGAAGAAGAAATTTCGGAGATAGAAGACGTTATGAAGAAACAGAAAAATCCTTTCCTT
>JBEHWP010000528.1:0-4956 GCA_040217665.1 Vulcanimicrobiota bacterium | reverse complement strand
TCTATAATCCTTCTGAAAGAGAACCTGTTTTTACAGATATTTACTATTTTGCGTCTATTTAATTTACAACTGGCTGTTAATACGGTATATATTTTTCTCCAGAACCTGGCAGTGGAAAGAATGAGAAAATAAATATTACTTTTCGGATAGGCTCTTAATTCCTAATAAGTTATGAAACTAATTATAATGACATTTATTATGTAATTCCTGTAAAAGCTGACTGCTATCTGCTGATAGCTGAACGCTTACAATAAAGTTTTAGATAAAAATTATGTAGAAGCAGTTTATCTAAATAACTTGAAGGTTATTTAAATTTTGATATGGAATATATTTAATACATATATTTATTATTAAGAAAATGGTAGTGAAGAGTGACATGAGTAATACTATACTCGATAAATATAAAATTATAGAAGTCTATGAGAATGAACAGATTTATGTCGTAGAAGATCTGGAACATCATAAGAAATTCGTTTTAAGAAAAGTTCTTACAGATATTACCGGTACCATTTATGAAACAGCGGTAAAGGAATTTTCCGGCATAGGTAAAGAAGCATTTAAACTTGATAAAAAGCCGAAATCTCCTCTTATACTTGATTTCCTTACTGATAACTCGAATAATTATTTACTTTTAGAATATAAAGATGAAAAAAGTGTAAAAATTATTAAATCTTATCCTTCACTGGGAAAAGTGTTGAATAATCGTTATCTTGTAATAAAAGGTATTGCTGCAGGAGGTTTTGGCGTTGTATATATGGTAAGAGATTTGAGTCTTCCCGGTAAAATCTGGGCTCTTAAAGAGATGATCGGGGAAGAAGGAGATTCCGATATAATAGAAAGAAGCTTCAGAATAGAAGCAGAAATGCTTTCCAAACTGGACTCTCCCAGTATACCGAGAATATCTGATTTTTTTGTGGAACATCATAGATTATATCTTGTCATGGATTATGTTCAGGGAGAAACTATCAGAAAACTTATAAGAAATTTAAAAAAAGGTGAACATATTACAGAAGAAAGAGCGGTAAAATGGGCTCTTACGATATGTGATGTACTGTCATATCTTCATAATCGTCCCACACCTATAATATTCAGAGATTTAAAACCTGATAATATTATTATTACTGTAGATGATGATGTGAGACTCGTTGATTTTGGAATAGCAAAGGTTTTTGAAGGTCCAAAGGGACATACTACAAAATTTGCCATTCTTACAGAAGGATATGCACCTCCCGAACAGCTTATGGGGAAAGCAGAGTTAAGAAGTGATATATATTCTTTCGGTGCTACAATTTATCATATTTTGAGCGGAAAACATCCGAAAGATGCAGGGCCTGAATTTCCTCCTGTTGAACAATTTAATCCTTCTGTGTCTCCTCTTTTAAGCAAGATTCTTGCAAAAGCTTTGCAGATAAAGCCTTCAGAGAGATATCAGTCAATAGGAGAAATGAAAGATGAACTTCTGAAGCTTCAGAACAGAATAACAGCGAAAGAGCATGTTGGCAGGGCAAGAGAATATGAAGAAAAAGGTGATTTCTTTAATGCAAATTTTGAATATATGAAAGTTTTTGAATTACAGGGAGAAAATTACGAAACACTGCTGGCAGGGGGAAGATGCTGTGAAAAAATGGGATTATACGATAAGGCTATAGAAATTTATAATAAAGCCTTAAATGTTACAATACCCTGTGAGGTAAGAGATGAATTGCTTAAAAAATTAAACATTCTTCAGGATAAATTGAAACAAAAAGACAGGAAATATAAAACAGGGACAGAGGATAGAAAGGTAGAAAAAAAATTAAAAATCGGAAAATTTCCGGGATATAAAATTATTATACCGGTACTTATAGTTATAATCATTATTGTAATAATAGGAGTGGTAAATTACTATAATTCCCTTATAAAATCCGAAAGATTATACAGTAAAGCATTGAGGCTTTACAGCCAGGGAGATTACGAAAAAGCAATAGCCTGTTATGATGAAGCATTGAATGTTGACCGGAATTTTGCCAGTGCATGGCATGGCAGGGGAGATTGTCTTCAGAAGCTGAAAAAATATGATGATGCAATTAAATGTTATGAAACTTCTCTTTCTATTGATAATAAATATGTTGAAAGCATGTATGGTAAAGGATTATGTTTGATGCTTATAAAAAAATATGATGATGCAATAGCATGTTTCGACAGGGTAATAGAAATGGATCCTCTGTTTTCTTCTGCTTATTATAATAAAGGTAAGATTTTATATGAAAAGAAAGATTATCAGGATGCACTGAAATATTTCAATAAAACACTTCAGTTTGATGAGAAAGATATTGATGCATGGAATATGAAAGGCATGATTTTAGGGGAAGAAAAGAAATTTGAAGAATCTCTCCTGTGTTTTGATAAAGTCCTGAATCTCAGTCCTGAAAACAGGACTGCTCTTACAGGCAGAGGTGCATGTCTTGAAGGGCTTTACAGATATGATGAAGCTATGAAATGTTATGACAGGATGGTGGAAATTTTTTCCGATAACGATATAGATGCTTTAAGGAGTAAAGCAGTTCTTTTATTGATTCAGGGAAATTATAAAGAAGCCCTTAAATATTTCGACAAAATTTTATCTATCGAGCCTTCTGATATAAATGCCCTGGGTAATAAAGGATTTATTCTCAGTGAAGAAAACAGATATGAAGAAGCTCTGGAATATTTAAAGAAAGCCCTCACCATAAAACCTGATGATAGCGACTTACTTTACACTACAGGAGATGTATTATATAAACAGGAAAAATATGAAGATGCCCTTCAGTATTATAACAGATTCCTGAGAATAAACGGAGATAATGCTCAGGTGCTGAGTAAGAAAAATGATGTTTTAAAGATATTGCAGGAAAAGAGTGAATGATGTTATTCGTGATGCGTAATGCGTGATGCGTGATGCGTCATTTCACCAATACCAGGCGAACACCCTTCACCCTTTACCTTTCACTCTTCACCCTTCACCCTTCACTCTTAACTTTTCACGACTCACCACTCACTATTTCAAAAGAGGATTTTTTTATTGTATATTGAATTTCTATAATGGTTTATTACTTTTTTCTTAATATCTGAAGAGGTGAAATAAATGCCGGCAGGTGATGGCTTTTTTTCAAAAATATTTTCTGTCCTGACAGGTGCGGAACATGAAAAAGAAAAAATGCAGCAAAAAGAGGATGTAATATATGAATTTGTTATAATAGAAGGAGAGGAAAAAGGTAAGATTATTCAACTGGGCTATGACCCTGTTGAGATTGGAAGAAAATTACCGGAAGATAAAAGAATAGACTCTGTGCTTATAAAAGACAGTCAGGGCACAATTGCAATATTACAGGCAAGACTTTCATGGGATAATGACAGACAGATTCATATAATTGATTTTGTAGCAGGTACAAAAAATCCGACTATTGTAGATGGTGTGGTAATAGGAAGACCAACATGTCTGAAAGAAGGCAGCGAAATTATTATAGGACATAACGCTATGATTTACAGAAAAAAGAATCCTTTTATAGTAGATTATAAAACAGTGCATTATAAAGAAGAAATACAACCTGTTCTGATGGATTACGGAACTGTAGATGAAGAAGATATGCATCCTGTCTGGCCCCCTGAAGAAGACCTATCTCCTTCAGATGATGAAGAAGATGATTATGAAGAAGAAATAGATATACCTACAGACAAAACCGGTTCTGTGCTTAAAATTATATCAGGCCTTGAAGAAGGAAAAGAGAGTGAACTGGATAGATTTCTCATATCCATAGGAAAACTTACGGCACAGGAAAGAAAAGGATGGATTTTACTTGATTCTTCATCTGTATCTGTTGATCAGGCCACACTTAAATGGATAGGAAAAGAGAAAACCTTTGCCATACTTCACAGTAAATCTGCCGTAACTCCTACTATTGTAAATAAAGTGGAGATATCAAGCGAAAATTTTCGACTGCTCCAGGAAGGAGATATTATTCAGATCGGTAACGTAAGGATGATGTTTATAAATAAATACAGGAAAACTTCATCTGAACATGAGGAAGAAGACAGGAAGTATGATATTGAGAATAAAGACTTTTCAGATAAAATAGAGGACACTGCTCCCATAGAAGAACCTTACGATGAAGAAGAAGACGATGAAGACGATGAAGACGAAAAAACAGTGATAAAAAGGCATAAAGCCGCTCATTCTTTTAAGATTACAGGTGGGCCTGACAGTGGAAATGAATTTGTTATAAATGATATAGTCGAAAATAAACTTGTTATAGGGAGAAAAGGCTCTGAAAGAAAGGATATAGAACTTTCTGATCCTTCTCTTTCTGAATATGCTGCATGTCTTACCTGTGAAGAAGGATGGCTCTGTATAAACCTTGAAAATGAAACGGAAAATCTGGTAATAAATGATATGTCTGTAGTAAAGAAAGGTCTTGAGCCGGGAGATGTGATAAAAATCGGAAATACACTTATGGAATATAATTTTCTTGGAAATCCTGATTTGATTAAAAGTCCGTTTTTAGAGGTTATAGAAGGATTTGATAAAGGTAAAATCTTTCATCTGAATAAGAAGATTAACCTTATAGGAAGAAAATCTAAAAAAACTATAGATAGTAAAGAAATAGAATTTTCTTCCCGGGATAAGAGTATTTCCCGACTCCATGCAAGGCTGGAAAAACAACAAAATAAATTTTACCTTCTGAATGAGAAAAAAGAAAATAAAACCTTTCTTAACGGTGTACAGGTTATATCTTCAAGGCCTCTTATGGACGGAGATAAAATTAAACTCGGCGATGAGGTGGTTCTCTTATACAGACATGTATTTCCTCCTTTAATAGAACGAATAATTAAATTCAATTTAATAATCAGAAAAGTAACAGGCTTTGCAGAATTACTGCCCTATAAAAGTAAAATAGAAAAAGGTATGAGCCTGTCTGCGGAAAACGCTATTGAAACTAT
>JBEHWP010000527.1:0-4968 GCA_040217665.1 Vulcanimicrobiota bacterium | reverse complement strand
TTAAATGAATGTGTTCAATGTGGTGAGAAATATATTGATGGAAAGGTTACAGAAAAAATAGGGAATATTTTGAATTCTGAAAAGATTGAAAGTGATAGAAATTTAATCGTTCCTATTATTAGTATAGCTGCATAAAAGCTTGACATTAATCTTCAGGATTTCTGAGTTTGCCGGGAAGTCTGAATCACGGATGACACGGATTAAAAGATTTCACGGATTGCAAAAATCTGAATCATCAGTGCAATCAGTTTAATCCGTAATTCAGACAGATGAAAGGAATGGATTATGGAAAACATTGAAGGTAGAGAGGGATATAAAAAGACTGAACTGGGATGGGTGCCGGAGGAGTGGGAGGTTAAAACTTTTTTTGAATTGATTAAGCTAAAAATTATCGAAGATATTCAAGATGGAAATCATGGAGAATTACATCCCAAAACTACTGATTTTGTTGAGAATGGCATACCTTTTATAATGGCCAACTGTATCGAAAAAATAAATTTGCTAAATATAAAAAATGCCAACAAAATTAGTAAAGAGCAATACAAATCCTTAAGAATTGGGTTTTCTTATCCAGGAGATATATTACTTACTCATAAAGGTAGTGTTGGATTAACTGCTTTAGTAAAACCTGAACATGGAAATATAATGCTCTCTCCACAAGTGACATACTATAGAATTAAACAGGTTAATTACTTAAATAAGGAATATTTATATTATTACTTACAATCACCATATTATCAAAATATTATAAAAAAATTATCAACTCAATCTACAAGAGCATATATTGGAATAACTGCTCAAAAAAAGTTAAATTGTATATTACCACAAATCCAAGAACAAAAAGAAATCGCACAAATCCTCTCCTGCTGGGATAAAGCCATAGAAAGAACAGAAAAATTAATAAATGCCAGAAATCAACTCAAAAAAGGGCTTATGCAGAAACTTCTTACCGGCAAAAAAAGATTTAAAGAGTTTATTAAATCACAGAGTTATAAAAAAACAAAAATCGGCAAAGTGCCGGAAGACTGGCAGGTTTTAAAAGCTTCAGATATATTCAAAAATTACTCTGATAAAAATCATCCGGAAGAAGAATTACTTTCCGCTACTCAGGACAAAGGTGTTTTACCAAGAAACATGCTCGATGGAAGAGTTACGATGCCTGAAGGAGATGTCAAAAGCTATAAATTAGTCAATAAAGGTGATTTTGTTATCAGTCTTCGATCTTTTCAGGGAGGTATTGAATATTCCGAATATAGAGGTATTGTAAGCCCCGCTTATACTGTTCTAAAAAACATTATCCCAATAGAACAACAATACTATAAGTATTTATTTAAATCAGTAGATTTTATTTCCAGACTTTCAGTAGCTGTAATTGGAATTAGAGATGGAAAACAAATTAGCTATAGTGATTTTGCTGAATTGAATTTATATTATCCATCCATAGAAGAACAACAAAAAATCGCCTCAGTCCTTTCCAACTGCGACAGGGAAATAGAACTCTTACAAAATAATTTAAATTCTCTTAAAAATCAGAAAAAAGGACTTATGCAGAAACTCTTAACAGGACAGATCAGAGTTTCCTGTTGTCTGAACCGGGATTTTCAGGATTTAAGGATTAACAGGATTTTTTAAAATCCAGGTAATCCAATAAATCCCATAAATCCTGGTCAAAAACAGAGAAAAAACTTATAATGAGATTATAAAGAAAGGATTGATTATTTATGTACACAGTGAAAGGATTCTGTGATATCAACGGAGTGACTCTTTAGACTCCCGTCAAAATTAATGAACCTGTGCCGGTTCTTGTTACTTTTTTATCAGAAGAAGTAGAACCTGTTACCTCCAAAGAAATTGCAAAACCATATCAGGAAAAAGCTCTTTCGTTTAATATGGGACTGGAACCGGATGAAGAATATGCAGAATTTTTAATGAAAGAATACTGCAAACTCTATGGTTATGTAAATGAAAATGAGATAAATCATAATGAACAGAGGTGATTTTATGTGTAAAATAAATCCCCGTGTGGATTTTGCCTTTAAACTCATATTCGGAAACGAGCAGAATAAAGATATCCTTATATCTTTATTAAATGCCATACTGGAAGATTATCAGGCCTACCCGATACAATCCATAGAAATCCTTAACCCTCTGGGTACCAAGGAATACAGTAAAGATAAACTCACAATCCTCGATATAAAAGCAAAAGACGAAAAAGGAGAATATTATAATATTGAAATGCAGATTTCCGATCAGTATTATTATCAGAAAAGGGCTTTATACTACTGGTCAAAACTCTATACTTCTCAGATAAGTGAAGGAATAGGATATAAAAATCTGGCAAAGACTGTCAGCATAAATATTCTGAATTTCAATGCCATAAAAGAAGATGATTATCATAATGTTTACAGACTGAGAGAATTGAAAAAAAATACTGATCTTACAGACCAGTTGGAAATACACTTTATAGAACTGGAAAAATTTACAAAAGACCTTCCTGATCTTAAAAGAACAATGGACAGATGGATATATTTTCTGAAATATGCAGAGAAATTTACTGAAACAAATCTGCCTGAACCACTGAAAGAAATTCAGCCAATAGAAAAAGCGAATGTGATTATTGACAGAATATCTTTAAATCAAGAACAGAGAGAGATTTATGAGGCAAGGCTGAAATCCCTTCGTGATGAAGACGGAGCTATAGAGACAGCAAGGATAAGAGGAGAAGAGAAGAAAGCCATAGAGATAGCCAAAAATTTATTTAAAAAGAAATTTTCAGTAGAAGAAATCCGTGAAATTACCGGGCTGAGTGAGGATGAAATCAAAAAAATCAAGTAAATAAGAACCAGGATTTAAGGGATTAATAAGATTAAAGAGATAAAAAATCCTGTAAATCTTTTAATCCTGAAAATCCCGGTTCAGACAAAAGGAGTATGAATTATCTATGCATAACACACCGTCCTTTAAAGAAGATCATATTTCTCAAATACCTGCTTTAATCTTATTACAGAATATGGGTTACACCTATTTAACACCGGAAGAAGCCCTGAAAGAACGACATGGCAAAAAATCAAAAGTAATACTCGAAGGAATTTTAGAAGCTCAGCTCAGGAAGATAAATCATATAAATTTCAGAGGGAAGAAATGCGAATTTTCCGATAGCAATATAAAAAATGCCATAGAAGCCCTGAAAGATTATCATTATGAAGGCCTTATAAACACAAATGAAAAAATCTACGATCTCCTCTGCCTGGGCAAAAGCTTTGAACAGAATATGGACGGAGACAAAAAAAGTTTCAATCTGAAATACATTGACTGGAAAAACATAAAAAACAATATCTTTCATGTAACGGCAGAATTTGAAGTCTCACGAACCGGCAGTAATGAAACCAGACGGCCTGATATAGTCCTATTTGTAAACGGTATCCCCCTTTCAGTAATAGAATGTAAAAGACCTGATATAAAAGATCCTCTCGAACAGGCCATTTCACAGAATATAAGAAATCAGAAAGATGACGAAATACCGGGCCTTTTTGTATATTCTCAAATACTTATGGCCCTCAGTAAAAACGAAGGCAAATACGCAAATACAGGCACAAAAGCAAAATTCTGGTCTCTCTGGAGAGAAGAAAAGATAAATGAAACTGAAATTTTAGAGATTATAAATACCCCCCTTACAGAAGAACAGAGAAAAAAATTATTTTCTCCGCCATTTGCCTGTACATATTTTGATAGAGCCGGTATTTCTCCGAACCTGCTCATTAAAGAAAGTAAAGCCAGATACGGAAAAGAAATCAGTGAAATAGAATCTCCTGAGGATAAAAACCTTCTGGAGTTAATAAAAAAATCACTTTCAGAACAGGGTGAAATAACAGTTACAGAACAGGACCGCCTTATATATTCTCTATTAAAACCTGATAGATTTATTGAACTTATATATAACTTTATTTTATATGACTGCGGAGTAAAGAAAATTGCAAGATATCAGCAGTATTTTGCAGTTAAAAATACTCTGGAACGGGTAACAGAAATAAATAAAGAAGGAAAAAGACAGGGAGGAGTCATCTGGCATACCCAGGGAAGCGGAAAATCCTTAACAATGGTGATGATGGCAAAAGCTCTTTCACTGGAGCCATCTATCTCTGACACGAGATAATCCTTGTTACAGACAGAGTAGATCTTGATGATCAGATATATAAAACATTTCATCAGTGCGGCAAAGATCCGGTGCAGGCTACAAGCGGTGAAGATCTGGTAAGTAAAATAAAAGAAAAGAAAGAAATCATAACTACCATAATAGATAAGTTTGAAACAGCAGGAAAAAAGAGAAAATTCAAAGATACATCACATAATATTTTTGTTCTTGTAGACGAAAGCCACAGGAGCCAGTATGGTGTGGCAAATGCCACAATGGAAAACGTACTTCCGGAAGCCTGTTATATAGGCTTCACCGGCACACCTTTAATGAAAAAAGACAAAAACACCGCCAGAAAATTCGGAGGCATTATAGACACCTATACAATCGATAGAGCCGTAAAGGATAAGGCCGTTGTCCCACTGCTCTATGAAGGACGCCATGTCGTACAGGAAGTCGATCAGATCTCAATTGACAGCTGGTTTGAAAAAATATCTAAAAATCTGACGGAAAAACAAAAAACAGATCTGAAAAGAAAATTCAGTACAGCAGACCGGTTGAATGAAGCAGAACAGAAAATCGCCAGTGCAGCCTATGACATAAGCGAACATTTCAAAAAAACATGGAAAAACACTTCTTTTAAAGGGCAGTTAACAGCCCCTTCAAAAATTGCTGCTCTGAAATACAAAAAATATCTCGATGACTTTGGAGACATATCATCGGAAATTTTAATCTCCGGTCCTGATACAAGAGAAGGCCATGAAGATGTTTTTGAAGAAACAAAAAGTGAAGTCCAGATATTCTGGAAAAACATGATGAATAAATATGGCAATGAG
>JBEHWP010000526.1:0-4968 GCA_040217665.1 Vulcanimicrobiota bacterium | reverse complement strand
GACTCCCCGTTATTCCCGGCGGCGCCATGACTGATATTGATGAGGAAAAAGCTATAAAACTGATTCGTCATGCCATTGATGAAGGCGTAAATTATATAGATACTGCTTATCCCTATCATGGAACCGGTTTTGAAAAAGGAGGAAACAGTGAGCTTTTAGTTGCAAAAGCATTGAAAGACGGATACAGGAAAAAAGTAAAAGTAGCGACAAAATTTCCGAGCTGGCTTGTAAACACACAGGAAGATTTTGACAGGTATTTAAATGAACAGCTGGAAAGACTTGAAACAGATTATATAGATTTTTATCTGGTTCATACCATAAAGAGTCAACTATGGCCTGTATTGAAAGCAATTCGTATTAATGATTGTCTGGATCGTGCCATAAAAGACGGACGGATAAAATATGCAGGATTTTCATTCCACGATAAGCTCCCTTTATTTAAAGAAGTGGTAGATTACTACAACTGGTCATTCTGCCTTATACAGTATAATTATATGGACGATAAATATCAGGCAGGAACGGAAGGATTAAAATATGCCTCTGAAAGAGGACTTGGTATTGCAGTTATGGAACCTCTCAGAGGTGGTAAACTTGCCGGTAATGTTCCTGAAGGAGTAAAAGATATTCTCAATCAGGCTTCTGTAAAAAGGACACCTGCCGATCTTGCTTTAAGATGGGTCTGGAACCATCCCGAAGTATCACTCCTGTTAAGCGGCATGAATACTATGGAGCAGTTAGAAGAGAATTTGAAATCGGCAGATAAAGGGGAAGGCAGTTCTTTAACAACGGAAGATCTGAATACTGTTGAAAAGATTAAAGCTTTTTTAAAGGAAAAAATAAAGGTTAACTGTACAGGCTGTGAATACTGTATGCCATGCCCTGCAGGAGTAGATATATCCACCTGTTTTACTATGTATAACAATTACCATATATATGGCAGAGAATTTGCAGCAGTTGCCAGTAAGATAGATACTTATTATATGCTGGTTCCTCCCGAACGGAGAGCATCGAATTGTGTGGGGTGCGGCAAATGTGAAATTCATTGCCCCCAGGGTATTGCAATTGTTGAGGAACTAAAAAATGTAAATGCAGTATTTAATAAGTGATGAGTGATACATATTCTAAAGGCAGGGCGTTTAATAAAACGCCTTTACTTACTTTTCACGCTTCATAACTCAAATAATTTATAGGGAGAGAAAAATGAAAATTTTGTATTATGATTGTTTTTGCGGTATCTCAGGAGATATGAATCTGGGAGCAATGGTTGATGCAGGTGTGGATGGCGATTATTTAATCAGAGAACTTTCAAAGCTCCCCCTGGACGGAGAATATAAAATAAATATTAAAAAAGGCATGAAAAAAGGCATAACGGGAACAAAAGTAGATGTGATTTTAACACATGGCGGACATGGGGATAATGATTCTCATGAAATTTATGACCATCATGATGAACATAACCACTATCATGACGACGGCCATAACCATAAACATGACCATCATGATGAACACAACCACCATCATGACGACGGCCATAACCATAAACATGACCATCATGATGAACATAACCACCATCATCACAGAAATCTGAAGGATATTGAGGATATAATTAATAGAAGTACTCTGAATGATCGTGTTAAAAAGTCGAGTATTAATATGTTTAAGAGAATAGCAGAGGCAGAAGGGAAGGTTCATGGAAAGCCTGCCTGGGAAGTTCACTTTCATGAAGTCGGTGCCGTAGATTCTATAATAGATATTGTAGGGGCGGCAATTACACTGGATTATCTTAATATTGATAAGGTTATGGCTTCAACTGTTCAGGTAGGAGGAGGTTTCGTAAATTGTGCCCATGGTATTATACCTGTTCCCGCTCCTGCAACAGTTGAAATTTTAAAAAATATACCGGTAAAGTCAGGTATTGTCCCCTTCGAGACTACTACTCCTACAGGTGCTGCCATCGTGGCGGAAAATGCAGCGGAATTTACGGATAAAATGGATTTTTCAATAGATAAAATTGGCTACGGCCTTGGAAACAGAGAACTGGATATTCCGAATGTGTTAAGAGTTTATTTAGGAGAGAAAAAAGACAGAGAATCTATTGAAGAACAATATATTATTGAAGCAAATATAGATGACATGAACCCCGAGTTTTACAGCTTTGTTGAAGAACGTCTTTTTGAAGCAGGTGCCCTTGATGTGTTTACAGCACCTGTTATTATGAAAAAGGGGAGGCCTGCAGTAAAGTTAAGTATACTGACCGATAAAACCAGAGAACATGATGTGGTGGATATTATTTTCAGAGAAACAACTTCTATAGGAGTCAGGAAATTTAAGGTTGAAAAAATTATGCTCAAGAGGGATGTTTCAACCCTGCATACCCGATACGGTGATGTAAGGATAAAGAAATCCTATTATAAAGGAGAAATGGTTAAATATAAAGCAGAATATGAAGATTGTAAAAGAGTGGCTATAGAAAATAATATCCCTATTGCCGGGGTTTATCGGGAAATTTATAAAATAATGGACAGGGATTTTCGGGATTTCAGGGATTTATAGGAGAAGCGTAATGCGTGATGCGTAATGCGTAATGCGTAATGCGTGATGCGAGGGCAGATTTTCATCCTTCGTTTTTACCGGACGGTCATGGCAGTTTATAGGAGAAGAGTAAAAAATGAAAAGTGAAAAGTAAGTTATAACCACTGGTCACTGATAACCGGTCACTGATAACTGGTCACTGGTCACTGATAACTGGTCACTGAATAAGGTGGATGTAATGGATATACATACAAAATTAAATAAAATGGTTGAATATATAAATAATATGGGAAGTCTTGCTGTTGCTTTTTCCGGCGGTGTGGACAGCACCTTTCTTTTGAAGGTTGCGGCAGATACGCTGGGAGACAAAGTGATAGCAATTATTGCAAGGTCTTCTGTATATTCTGAAAGGGAGTTCCGGGAAGCAGAAGATTTTGCCGGGAAGCTTGGAGTAAAATATATTGTTATAGTTTCAGATGAACTGGAAATTGACGGTTTCTCTGAAAATCCCGTAAACAGGTGTTATATTTGTAAACTTGAGCTTTTTAAGAAGATAAAAGAAGTGGCGAAGCACCACGGGATTACATATGTTGCCGACGGCTCCAATACAGATGATACGGGAGATTACAGACCTGGTATGAAAGCCCTTAAGGAGCTTGAAGTTGTAAGCCCTCTGAAAGAAGCAGGTATGAGTAAAGAAGATATAAGACTTTTATCAAAAGAAATGGGACTTCCGACATGGAACAAACAGACTTTTGCCTGTCTGGCGTCAAGATTTCCTTATGGCCAGAAAATCACAGCAGAAAAACTGGACATGGTTGACAGGGCAGAACAATTTCTATTAGACCTGGGATTTAATCAGATAAGAGTCCGCCATCATGGTGATCTGGCAAGGATTGAAGCTGGTTCCGGTGAATTGAAGCGATTCTTTCTGGAAGATTTAATGGAACCTGTATATAATGAATTGAGAAAAATCGGTTTTACTTATGTATCTCTGGATATGAAGGGATACAGAACAGGAAGCATGAATGAGACTGTAACTGAACTGACTATATAACATATTACCGGAGGAGCATATACATAATTTTAATTTTTTCCTTTTAAAAAGATGTAATTGCTTATATTATCTATATTTTTTATAAATTATAAAAAATAAAAAATAACCACATGGAATATAGTTGTTGTAAGAGTTGTTTCAATTGTTACAAATCTTACTGCTTTTTTTTATATTTTATATATAATATATATATTCCTTCAGTGTTATTTATATTTCTATAATTACTGACCTGAGCATAAGCATGTAAAAAAGGTTTCCTCCCGTCACGCGTCACGAGAAGCGTATATGTATAATTTATGCTCATCTCAGTAAAAAAATATAACAAAACAGGGGAGGTGATATAAATTAGATACACTTCAATATTATATGTAATATTTTTAATTCTGCTCTTATCCTTAATGATTTCCTGCGGAAGTGAGAGCCAGATTTTTATATCTGCCACTCCGACTTCCGGCGCCACTCGGACTCCTACAGGCATTCCCGTTACAGTAACCCCTGTAATGACTTCTACCGCGACTCCTGCACAGGCGCCACCGACTCCGACTCCCACCGGTATTCCAACGGTCACACCGAATGTTACCTCGATACCTGCTCCCGTTCCGACTCCTGTAGTAAATTCCATAAGAGACGATAAAGGCAAAGGAGATGATAAGGATCCTGAAAACAGTAATTCAGATGTGTTATTTTCAGTTTTCGGTTCCCATTTAAGCGGAACAGGTGTAAAAGTAACTTTTACAGACGCAGTTTCCGGTACAGTATATACCGGCACAGTGGACTCTTTAACCGACGGAGAGATTAAAGGAACTATTACTATTCCCGGCGGTAGATATTTGATAAAAGTAACTGTTGGAGGAAAGACTTCTGGTAATGCAGTTTATTTTTATAAAGGTGCCGGTAATTATACAGTAACTGTAGAATAGTGATTATAGTTTATAACAAATGACAGATAATTCCCGCGTCACGATTATAAAAGGAAAGGAGTTTCTATGAAACTGACATATTTGATTGTAATTATTGCTTTTATAACATGTGTTATATGTATCGGCTGCGGTGGAGGTGGAAATACAGCAGTTCCATCAGTAAATGGTTCAGTAACTCCTTCTTCAGATAGCGGTGGAAGTTTTTCCATAACAGTGCATATACCTGGCTCGGAAAATATGGAAGCAAAAGTAATTCCCTGGCAGAAAAAGACCCTTAAGGTTACGGTAAAGCATGAGTCGCCTCTTACTGTAAATCAGTCTGTTACTGTAGATATATCGAGCCCCGGCACTTATACAGCCACAGTGGCGGATGTGCCGGTAGGTTTAAATGAGGCGACAATAGAAATACTGGATGTAAATGACATGCTTCTTGCCATGAGAAAACATGGGTTTCAGATG
>JBEHWP010000525.1:0-4980 GCA_040217665.1 Vulcanimicrobiota bacterium | reverse complement strand
AAGTGTTACTGTATTCATTCCTTCATCCTCCTGACATAATCTTCTATCTGTCTCTGAATAAATAAAGCATCTTCCGGTTTTTTTATATTTGTAACCATATTGATAATGTCTTTATTTTTCAGAATACAGTTTATTTTATAGGCCACAGGAGTGCCATCTGAAAGTTCTTCTACAGAATAAATTTTCTCTATATCTGATAATTTAATTTTTGTATTTCCATATCCCGGCAGAGGCCGGCATTCAAGAGAAAATTCACCGTTTTTAAGTTTTATAAAGGTTTTATTTACAAAACAGGCGAGAGAGTAGTAATTCATAAAAACTACTACTGATGCGCCGAAGAGGAGAAGTAAAAAAATTCCCATATAAATGGCCAGCATAATTACAGAGGGGTTGCTGAAAATATGTTTTATTAATTTTACTGCCCATATTATAAAAGAAAAAGAAAGACATATGTCCAGAAAAAGTGTTAAAAAAACAAGGAAACCGTCTATGTTAAAAGGACGAATAATAGAGAGTTCTTCGTCTTTCATGTCAACTTTTATATATGATGGCACAGGAAGAAGTTCATCTGTACAATAAGAAAGGGTAGAGCATGTTTCGCAGACTCCGATCATTGTGCGGCTGTCTATATGATGTTCAGGAATTTCTTTACTGCAATGGGAACAATTCATGTCAGTTACCACTTATCAGTGACCGGTGATCAGTTGTCAGCTACCTGTATCAGCTACCGGATTCCTTATCTGTAAATCTTAAACTATGAACAGGCTTTGGTTACTGGTCACTGGTCACTGTTCATTTAATCTTCATAAGTAAAAACGGTTACTCCTCCCGGAGGAATTTTTATGTCGCCGTCTTTCCCGGGCTCAGGAGACAGAGAAGGTCTGTTAAGGTAATATTTCACTATATCTTCTTCGAATTTTATTGTTTTCTCTTTTTCCAGATCCAGGTTTGCTATTACTCCGATAATTTCCTCGTCATTACCGGGTTCGTACACAGACAGAAACAATACCTCGGGAACTTTTGTATCTATAACGGCCATATGACTGTTCTTTTTAAGAAGAGGTTTTAACTCTTTTATAGCATCATTCAGAGTGAGGATTTCTCCTATAAAATGCTTTTTATTCGTCCATTCGCCGCTCAGCTCCGCAGGTTTGCTCATAAGAAGCAATCTTTCCGCATCGGGATGTTTTGCCCTCTCTTCTTCAGACATATATTCGTAAAATCTGTTTGCTTCTGCTATATGTGTGGAAAGTCCTACGTTTATTGTAGAAGTGGCAACAAATTCCGTTCCGAAGACCGGATTAAACAGGAGAGGTGAACCTTCCTTTTCCGATACGATTCTGCACAGTGTGTAATAAAGAAGAGAAATCCTTCCTGCTTTTACTGAGTCTACGGGAGCAAGGGTAAAATCGGGAATTCCGTCTTTTAACGGGGCTTTACTTAAATCCCTTGTGGCAGGTGTCTGACCTGTTCGTTTGGTATTGTAATTATCGGTAAAACCGAACATCTTTCCTTTATAAACTTCAAACTGGGAGATTTCTTCAAATAATTTTCTCATATGTTTTATATGGAACGTTACCGTTTCTTCAGGACGGGTTTCATATGCTTTCATTTCTTTTGCATCACTGTAAGCAGGCTGACAGTAGGAAAAAACCTTGCCTGTTATTACTAGAGGAGTGTCTACAAGATATGTGAAACCTGCACCGAGATTTTCTTCCCATACGTTGGGCAGAACTTTTTTTATCTCTGTTTTAAGATCTTCAGGAAGGGCATGACCCATATCCAGAACAAAAGCATCTACTCCCATATTTTTAAATTTATCGAAATAACCTGTAATCATATCCCATACAGGTTTATTTCTGTATTTCTTTTCTATTTCAGGTTCTACATCTTTAAAGAATTTAGCTGTAACATAGGTAAGGATATTTAATAGAGGCAGCTCTTCATAGGTAGGGTCTGAATAAAGTTTCAGATAAGTCACATCTGACCAGAAGGGCTGAATCTCAAATGGTGTATCACAGAAGGCAGGAAGCACTTCTGCTCTTATATCTTCATTTATTTCTCCTTCTATTTTCTTCCCGTTTTTATCGATTTTATAGTAATACCCGATCAGTTTCCCTGTTTCACCATCTCTTTTTACCAGGTCGGGAGTCCTCAGGAAAAACTCTGCATATTCCTTATCTGTTTTATTTGCATCTATTAAATCTTTAAATTTATAATTGCCGCCATAAATTTTACTCTTATATTCATTGAAAAACCATTCTTCGAAGGCGGCTCTGTCGGCAAAAGATCGTTTCCCCGTAGATGTTTCGTACTGATATTTTGGGCTGTAATAATCAGGCATTCTTTTATTGGAACCTTCTTTTATCCAGTATCCGTAATCAGGATGTTTTTCCAGAACCGTTGAATCTATGGAAACAGTTCTCGGTATAACTTCCTGAACGACTTTCATGTCCAGGGCATGTGCCGCTTCTATAAAGGCTTTGTACTGTTCTTCCGCAGTCTGTTCAAACATGGGATCTGCAAGGGTCGGTTCTATGGTGAAAGGATCTTTTATGGCAAAGGGAGAGCCTAAATCCCCCTTCCTTCCGTAAATTCCTATTTCAGTTATAGGCTGAAGATGAACCGTATTATATCCGAGAGCTTTAAGATAGGGAAGAATAAGAATATTTTTTATAAATGTTCCCGTTTCCCTGGTTCCTTCCGAATTAAGGGTTATGTCTTTCCCTTTTTCTGTCCCTATATAACCGTCTCCGTCAATGTCATACATGGAAAGGACTCTGGGAAGGAAATTTATTGCTATTGCTCCTGTTCCTGTTTTTAAATCTATTTTTTCAGACAGTCTGTTCTTTTCATCATATTCTATTATATTATTTATAGTTGTTTCTATGAGATTATACGGAGATTCAACCGGTACGGGATTTACGATGTCACCGGAAGAAACCAGTTTTTTAAGATCTTCTTCTCCTCTGAGAGGATTAAGGGTCCATGCGCCGGGTACATAGTATTTTTTACCTTTAAAGGTGTCTTTATGTTTTTCACATGATGACAGAATGGAATTAAGTGCCGGATAGGAAAGATCCTTCTCCCTGGCAGATAAAGACGTTAACATAAGAAATAGAATTAAAATAGATACAAATAAATATTTCATTTTTATTCCCCTTTATGTAAAAATTTGTTTCTACTTAATTTTAGACACATGTAAAGGTTTATCCTTTGAGTTTGATAGAAAAAACGAAAAAAATCTGTTATGGTGAGTGGTGAAGAGTGAAGAGTGAAGAGTGAAAAGTGAAGAGTGAGCAGGGGCGTTTAATAAAACGCCCTGATGTGAAACACGCATCACGCATTACGCATTACGCATCACGACTAATACTATTTGTTCAATAATTCTGTGATTTTACTTATAAGTAATTCCATATCGTATGGCTTCTGAAGAAAACCTGCCAGACCTGTGCCGGAGTATTTTTTTTCAATTTCCTGTTCATTATAACCGCTTGAAAGTATTACCGGTATATCTTTTTTGATCAGTCGCATTTCAAGGAATGTTTCTATACCGTCTTTTTTAGGCATAGTAAGATCCATAATGACACAGCTAATCTTATTATCTGAAGACGGAGAAGAATATTTACGAAATATTTCTATTGCTTCATTGCCATCGGATGCATATAGAACATTAAATCCATGGCTTACAAGCATCCTGTCAAGTACTTCCAGAATTGTATATTCATCATCTACTATAAGGATGGTTCCTCTCCCGTGATATTTTACAGGTTTCTTTTTTTTCTTTTTAACCTGTTCCACAGAATGTTCAGTTACAGGGAAGAGCACTCTGAATTTTGTTCCTTTCCCCGGTTCACTGAATAATTTAATGGCTCCTCTGTGTCCTCTTACAATACCGAGTACGGCGGCAAGCCCCAGGCCTCTCCCTGTAAATTTAGTCGTAAAGAAAGGATCGAATATTCTGATCTGGCTTTCCCTGTCCATACCGCAGCCTGTATCCAATACTTCTATATATGAATAAAGACCTTCAGGCAGGTTATCATCAAGGTAAGTTTCATTCAGATAATTTCTGTTACACTCTATAGAACCTGTAGATATTGATATAAAACCGCTCTGATCTCCTATTGCTTCCGATGCGTTTATAATGAGATTCATAATAATCTGACGAATCTGTGTTGCATCACCTTCTACAGGTTTTATATGTTCACAGAGATTATATTTCAATACTGCTTTTTTTGAAACGGAGACTTCAAGCATATGAGCCATTTCTTTCAGTATATTATTCAGATCAAGGGGCTCAATAATAAATTTACCTTTCCCTGAATAGGCAAGCATCTGGCGGCAGAGTTCTGCCGCTCTCCTGGAAGATTTTTCAATATCCATAAGTCTGTCCCTGGCAGGAGAAGAAGAAGTAAGGTCCATCATCGCAAGGTCGGTATTACCGAGAATTGCCATGAGAATATTGTTGAAATCATGAGCAATACCTCCTGCGAGAATCCCCAGACTTTCAAGTTTCTGAGTATGAAGTAACTGTGCTTCCAGCTTTTTCCTTTCTTCTTCTGCCTTTTTAGTCTCAGTAATATCACGGATAATGGTGAGAACCTGACATACCTGTCTTCTTGTATCAAAAATAGGAAATTTTCTTGTTTCTGTCCATAACTCAGTGCTGGAGAATTTTATCTTATCAATCGTTATTAAAGGTTTACCTGTTTTTATTACCTGTTTATATTCATTTTTTACAGTATCGGGAAGAGTCGGAGCTACTTCGAAAAGATATTTTCCTTTAAGTTCACCGTCCATACAGGGGATTTCATTCCTGAAAGCCTGATTGAAGAGCACGAGACGTAAATCCAGATCTACAACATAAACCAAGTCTTTAATGGCTTCAATTGTTGTACGATACAGGGATTCGCTTTCTTTGAGCGCTTCTTCTGCCATTCTCCTTCTTACTATATTCTCCCATTCTCTTAAAACTCTTGT
>JBEHWP010000524.1:0-4994 GCA_040217665.1 Vulcanimicrobiota bacterium | reverse complement strand
TCACGCGTCACGCGTCACGCTTCATATAAATCCCTGTCACCAGACTTCTCTTCTCACAATAGTCTGTTCTCTCTGATGTCCTACTGAAACAAGAAAAACCTCGACTCCTGCCTGTTCTGAGATATAATTCAGGTAATTCTGTGCTTCCTGAGGTAAATCATCATAATGTTTGACTTTAATAGTATCCTGCTGCCAGCCGGGAAATTCCCTGTAAACAGGTTTACATTTCTCTAAAATCTTTATATCCTGTGGAAAGTCTTTATATATCTGTCCTTCATATTCATAGGCGACACATAATTTTATCGTTTCAAAGCCGTCAAGTACATCCAGTTTTGTGACACCGAGTCCCGTAAGTCCGTTTATAATAGTGGCATATCGGATCATAGGCAGATCAAGCCAGCCGCACCGTCTGGGTCTGCCTGTAGTGGAACCGTATTCTCCTCCTGCAGCCCTGAGTTCTTCTCCCATATCATCGAGTAATTCTGTAGGGAACGGCCCTTCCCCGACTCTTGTAATATAGGATTTTGTCACGCCTATTATATGTTTTATTCTCGTAGGGCCTATACCGGAACCTATACAGGCACTGCCTGCGGTAAAATTATAATTTCCCACATAGGGGTAAGTTCCGAAATCCAGATCCATAAATGTGCCCTGGATTCCTTCAAAAAGGATCTTCTTACCCTGAGAACTCAGACTGTTAAGCAGAAAAGGAGTATTCGTCACATATGGAGCAATAATATTTCTGTAATTCATGTAATCATTATATATGACATCAATGCCTTTTGATGAGAGGTTATAAAATTCATTAAAAAATTTATTTTTTTCTTCTATTAATTTCCTGAGTTTATCTTTAAATAAAACTTCATCCATAAGGTCCATAACCCTTATACCTTTGCGGGCAACCTTATCTAAATAGGCTGAAGCCACACCTTTTCTGGTTCTTCCTTTTTTAGCCGTATCATTTTCTTCTGCTTCAAGCCTGTCAAGTAATTTATGATAGGGCATTACAATATGAGCCATAGAACTTATTTTTAAATTTTCAAGAGAAACACCGTTCTTTTTCAGATAATCCATTTCTTCTGTCAGCATGGCAAGATCTATTACCATACCATTTCCCAGAACAGAGAGTTTATCCTGATAAAAAATTCCGACAGGAATAAAATGAAGTTTATATTTTACACCGTTATAAAATACGGTATGGCCGGGGATGTCGGCACTGCCAAATCGAACTACTACATCGGCTTTTTCTGCAAGAAGATGAATAATTTTACCTTTTCCTTCATCACCCCACTGGGTACCGATAACTACGGTACAGGACATATAATACACCACCTTTCTATGGCGTTACGCGTAATAATCGTGACGCGTAACGCGTGACGGGTTATTCGTAATGCGTAATGCGTGTTTCTACCGGCACCGGACGACTACAGAGGGTGGCCCCTACTATTTTTCACTACTCACTACTCACGACAGACTAAACGAAAAGCCTGACTCCCTTCACACTTCACGAACTTATATTTTCCTTTTTCAATATACCTCTTGCCACAACTATACCTGATACGGAAGCCTGCATTAAACCTCTTGTAACCCCTGCACCATCGCCGGCAGCAAATAAATTCTGTATACGTGTTTCAAGAGACGGTGTTAAATTAAGGCTTGAAGAATAAAATTTAACTTCTACCCCGTAAAGAAGGGTATGATGGGAATAAATGCCGGGAGCAAGTTTATCCAGTGCCTGAAGCATTTCAAGTATGGCAGTAAGATACCTGTATGGAAGAACGAGACTTAAATCTCCCGGTGTCGCACTTTTCAGAGTGGGAACAACAAGACATTTATCCAACCTTGATTTATTTGTACGGCGCCCTGAAATCATATCGCCAAGGCGCTGTACCATAACACCGTCACCGAGAAGATTGGCAAGCCTTGCTATATATTTACCATAACTGATAGGTTCTCTAAAAGGTTCTGTAAAATTCTTACTTACAAGTAAAGCAAAATTAGTATTTTCAGTCTTTTTTTCCGAATAACTGTGTCCGTTTACTGTTATGACACCTTCATAATTCTCTGTTACCACTTCACCGTCAGGACACATACAGAAGGTTCTGACTCTGTCATCAAACAATCTGGAATAGAAAATAAGTTTTGATTCATAAACATCTTTTGTAATGGGTTCTGCTATGGCAGAAGGGACTTCTACCCTTACACCAAGGTCTACAGGATTGATTTTCTGGCCCAGTTCGAGCCTTCTTGCTTCCTGACTCAACCAGTCCGAACCTTCACGGCCAGGACAGGCTACCACATAGGTTGCAAAAATCTTTTCTCCTGATTTTGTAATTATACCAGATGCTTTTCCGTTTTCGACAAGTATCTGTTCTACAGAGGTTTCTGTAATTACATCTACTTTATCATCCAGGAATTTTCTCATTTCTTTTAATATAAAGAAGCATCTGTCAGTTCCGAGATGACGAACCTTCATAGGGATAAATTTTAAATTGGCCATTACAGCTTTACGGTGCATGGCTCTTGATTTTTCCTCATCTACGCCATAAACATTATCGGTTGCGCCGAATTGAAGATATATATTGTCTGTATACTGAAGAAGGCTATCTGCTTGGGCTGAAGGTAAATTTGACAGAAGCTGTCCTCCTACCTCTGTGGAAAGGGTAAGTTTACCGTCACTGTAGGCACCTGCACCACCCCATCCGCTCAGTCTTTTATTTCTCGCTTCTATATCGAAACCTTTTTCAATAAGGGCAATATGGAGATTACTTTTTTTGGCAAGTTCAAGGGCTGCAAATATCCCTGCCGGCCCTGCACCTATAATTAAAACATCATATTTATTCTTCATTTTAATATAAAAGCTCCCGTACTTTTCTATATAAGTAATCTTACAAAGAAATGAACAGTGAGCCCTTTCTTTAATTTTATATAATTTCTAAAACAACACACATAGGGAAATATCATCGTCCACCTCGCGTCACGCGTCACGAATCTATCCGCCAAGAGGTTGCATATCTTCCTGAGGAGGAGCATATTCACAGGTCTTACAATCTTCAAAATTCTTCATAGGTCGTGAAATAAATGGATGGGTACAGTTAATAAACACAGTAGGCTGACCGTCCATATTAAAACCGAAATCGGCATAAGAACAGAAATAATCAGGAACAACACCGGAGCAGAATTGATAAACTTCCTCGTAATTATCAGGATGACCATGCTCAAAAAAATGTTTCTCACATTGAAATATACCAAGTTTGGATTTTCTAAATTTACAGGGTCTGTAAGCGTTCATAATAAATGGTTTCAAAAAACAGAAACCTCTTTTTCCCTCCTTAAAATATTCAGGTTTTGGGTTTCAGGTTCTGGGTTTTGGGTTTTTAATCTCCCTAACCCAACACCCAACTCCCATAACCATTAAATAAATCTAAAACTAGATTTTACGCCATAAAAATGAATTTTTATATAGATTACATTTATACCTCACTGGCTACAGTCTGAATGTTTATTCCTTTATCTCCTTCCCAGTATAGTATCCTGCCGCAATGCTCACAGTATTCAAGGGTCATTCTCGACCTGGCTCTTTCAATGAGCCTTTCAGAAAGAGTCATACCGCATCCGGTACAAAAATTCTTCTGAAGAGCCACTATAGCAACTCCTCCACGTTTCATCTTTGTATCTTCATATATTTTCAGCATTTCTTCCGTTGAACTTTCCATGATTTTCTTTTTCTTATTTTCAATATCTTCTATTCTGGAATTAAGATCTTTTACCTGTTCTTCATAAAGAGAATAATATTTTTTATATTCCTCTTCTACCAGTTCATAATCATGAACCAGCTTTTTTATCTCATCCACCAGTCCTTCATTATCATAAATCAATGTAAGGCTTTCTTCATCTATAGTTTCTCTTTTCTTTTTTATATCATCAATCTTTTTCTGCCACTGGGCAGTTTCTTTGGAATTAACAGGTCTGCCGCCGTACAATTTATCTTCTATTGTTTTTATCTGTTTATCCAGTTCAAGTGTTTCAAAACTGAGAGCTTTAAGTCTCTTATTATTGGCTTCCTGCCTATCCCTGCCGGCTTTCAGGAGAGAAGAAGCATTATTTTTTTTCTCTTCAAGTTCCTTTCCCGGATCAATGAGGCCTATCTGTTCTTTCAGATAAAGAAGATCATTTTCATAGGCCTGCAAGCGATATATTTTCCATAAATCTTTCATTAACCTGACTCCTTCTATTGCAATCTGTTATAAACATTCTTCATCAAGAATATTTTTCCTCTTTTTATCTTTTAGAAAAGAAAAAACCATCTTAATTAAAAGATGGCTTTTTCTTATGGGCGAAACAGGACTTGAACCTGTGACCTCCTGCGTGTAAAGCAGATGCTCTGCCAACTGAGCTATTCGCCCCTTTATGGTAAAGGGTGAATGTATTACCATTCACCATTTATCTGGTACCCCCACGGGAATTCGAATCCCGGTCTCCGCCGTGAAAGGGCGGTGTCCTAGGCCACTAGACGATGAGGGCATATATTCATGGGCCCACCTGGATTCGAACCAGAGACCGATCGGTTATGAGCCGATTGCTCTACCGCTGAGCTATGGACCCGATGTGTTTATCAAACTTACGAGGTTTGATTATAACAAAAGTTTTTTAACTTGTCAATAGATTTATTGACCTTCCCAATAATCTTTTAACCACTTACTTCTGGCGGGATGGCGTAGCTTTCTCAGGGCTTTGGCTTCTATCTGACGAATTCTTTCTCTTGTGACACCAAATTCCTGACCTACTTCTTCCAGTGTTCTCGGTCTTCCGTCGGCAAGTCCGAAGCGAAGTTTCAGAACTTTTTTCTCTCTTTCGGTGAGATTCTCCATAACATCTTCCATTTTTTCTTTAAGTAATATGGAAGATGCCGCTTCTGCAGGAGCAACTGCTTCATGATCTTCAATAAAATCACCTAAATGGCTGTCTTCTTCTTCACCTATAGGAGTTTCCAG
>JBEHWP010000523.1:0-5002 GCA_040217665.1 Vulcanimicrobiota bacterium | reverse complement strand
TGATAACTGGTCACTGGTCACTGAAAAAGGGGGATTATTATGAAAAAACATTTAATTCTCTTATTTGTATTTATAATATCTCTCACATCCACAGCATGGACTATAACAAAAGAGGATATAATAAAACTTACCAGAGCCGGTACAAGGGAAGAGGTCATTATAACACACCTGAGAGCACAGGCTGATTTAAAACTGAGTCCTGAAGACATACAGGAACTCAAAGAAGCAGGAGTCGGGGAAAAGGTGATGAATTTTATCCTTGAAAATAATGGCGATATGACAGGTTTCTACAGGCCGCCGGTTATTTACAAATATTATGACAGATGGGAATATGGTGAAATGGACTGGTTATTTTATCTATGGATATTCCACCGTCGTCATGGCTGTCATCCCCCTCCTCCATCACAGGAACGCCCTCCCGGGCCAAGATAAATGGGGCCGTGTGGTGCTCTGGTTTGCGTAAGAGCACCACACAGAGATTTACCGGTTTTGACAAACCAATAGAACTTTATTAATTTACTCTTTCCTCGCGTCACGCGTTACCCGTCACGATTTAATATATGTGGTACAGTTATTTAATTGTCATTCCTTACTGATATAACAGGAAATCAGTTCTGCTATATGATCGGGATCTTCTGAAATGAGATCTAAAGGACTTAAATGCTCAAGGATAAGATCATCCCAGATTATATTCATTTCAGTAACTGTATATTTTATATCTTCATATTTATCAAGAGCCTTCAATAATATAACTTTACTCTGAATATCTGCTTTTTCTTTAAATTCCGTATGAAGAAGAAGAAGATTACGGCATATCCCTTTATCGAATAAAGGTATTATTATTATAGGCCTTTCATCACTGTTACCCCGTCCTGCAAAAACACGGTTTTTTGCTACAACACTTCTCTTTCTCCCTATAAGGAGACAGCCTTTATCTGATCGAGATGAGAGAGACATAACACTTCCTTTTTTATAAAGAGTAATTATCTGTGTATTATCTGCAGGATATCCCAGAGGATCAAGGTCTGTAATTTCATAAAAACTGAGGCCTGTAATACGGTCAACAGCAGGATTTATGGACTGAAGTATAAAAGTGTTCTGATAGGTTATATTATTAAGAGAAATATTTTCTTCTTTCAGTGTTTCAAATATAAGACCTTCAGGTATTTCCTCAAGACGTGAAATACCGACAGTAACAGTTTTTGCCTGATGTTTTATTGCGTCTATAGGCCTTGTCAGATCCGCTATGGCAGAAGATAAAAACCTCACTGTTTCATTTAATACAGTATTAAGGCTTCCTGATTTACCAAAATCAATTTCAAAATCTTCGAGAGGAATTTTTCCCTGTACATATTTTAATAAAAGACTCAATTCCGATGCAGTATTGACTTCAAGACAGCTGTTATATAAACCGCTTCTGAGCCTGTAAAAAAACTCTTTACATGGAGCATAAAGTTTTCTGGAAAGAGATTTTATAATGGCTCTGTCTTCATATAAATCTCCTCTTGTAGAATTAACCAGTGCTTCAACAGTAGAAGCTCTGGCAGTTTTTAATATAGCTGCACTGTTATCTATGGCCCTTGCCGCATAATAACCCCATAAATGGCCTGCCATTGTATTAAGAAGTACAGAAACAACTCCTGAAGCGTGAGGAGTTTTAATTATGCCCTTTGCGTAAGGTTTGAATAGAGGTTCCTGATCTTCTGTCGCAATAACTACAGGACAGGCTTTATGAGCTTTAAATATGGCCACTTCTTTTACCATGTCATGGAGATTACTGCCGCTTACACCTGCCACACAGATAATAACAAGAGGTTCCGACGATAAATCA
This sequence comes from Vulcanimicrobiota bacterium, assembly GCA_040217665.1. GTDB lineage: Bacteria > Vulcanimicrobiota > SpSt-956 > SpSt-956 > JAKJGF01 > CALARM01. The sequence continues at coordinate 3,171 of JBEHWP010000523.1, read as the reverse complement.
ATATGTTTTTTATCTTCAGTAGTATCGGAAGCTATTGATTTATAACAGAGTTCACTCAATTTTATTCTTATTTCATCTGATGCGATCTTATAGGGGCCGCTGCCCACTACAGCCCAGTATTTTTTTGTAACAGCATATTTCTCCGCTACTTCTCTCACATCATCTTTCTGTGAGAGCATACTGTACATCTTATCAGGTAATGATTGAAGTTCTCTTAATTCCTGAACTATCTCATAAGATGACAGAGTGGATAAAATTCCGGCAAAATAAAGAGCAATAATAGTACCCGATACTATCTGTGAATAAAAAGCCTTTGTCGAAGCAACTGACATTTCTATATCTCTGCCGTCACTGGTATAAAAGACACCGTCTGATTTATAAACAAGATCGGAATTCCTTCTGTTTACAATGGAAATAACGCGGGCGCCACGGGCTCTCAGAAGGTCAACAGTCCTGTTCGTGTCTGTAGTTGTTCCTGATTGAGAAACAGCTATGGCAAGAAGACCGCTCATATCATCTTCCAGTAAAAATCCTGACAGTTCTGTAGCTTTCGTACTCATTATCTGAATTCCTGAGGAGGACAGAACACGACTCATAAAATTCGCTATACCATTACCTGCTATACTGGCTGTTCCCTGACCTATAACACATATTTTCTTTATATCTCCCCTTTTAAGTTTGTTTAAGACAAGGTCCGGTATTATTTCTTTTCCCAGATTGAAGAAAGGAAGTACCCCTGAAGAAGTTTCTCTGATTTCAAATTTTCCTCTCAGAGTTTTTTCTACGGAAAGGGGCGATTCGGAAATCTCCTTTAAAAGAAAATGAGGATACTGGCCTATATTAATATCTCTCGTATTTATCTCCGACTTTTTAATGTCTTTCTCAGTAATAACGAGAGGTACTCCGTCAAAATAAAAGGCTTTTATAAATTCTATTCCGCCGGGAACAGATTGATCCAGGACAAAAATCTGTCCCTGTGTTGAAGGATTTCCTGTAATCCTCTCTTTTTCACCATCAAGTTTTATAAAACGGGAACTCTCTTCCACTATGCCGTAAAGTTCTGAAGCAAAAACATAACCTCCGTTAGCAAAACCTACAAAGAGAGCCTGACCGCTTCCTCTTAAAGCCAGATATACCTTTTCAGGTTCAATGGTACTGTGCATGGCTATAGCCATAGACCCCCTGAATTCATTTAAAGCCAGACGGAAAGCTTCATAAAGATTTCCTGTTTCTTCGTAAAATTTTTCTACTATAAGAGGTATAATCTTGGCATCAGTAGTTACATTGTCACTTATTTTTCTCCCTGTAATAGAAGAAAATTTTTCTTTCAGTTCCTGAAAATTATCAATATCTCCGTTTAATACGGCAGAAATTAAATAATCTTTGTTCATGCTCTCTGTTCCCGGCAGTGGTTCTGTCTGATTGTTTACAGGGTGGCAGTTCTGCTGGTTTATAATACCGTTCGATGCCCACCTTGTATGGGCAAGCATATTTATCTTCCTTTCTTTACCGGAGAGAGCAGTAAGAAAGATCTTATCTTCCTGAATAGTTTTTCTTAAAGTAGCTACATTGTCTCCCATCTTCCCTATTTCTTCTGCAACTTTAAAGGTAAAAACAAGGGAATCCATATCTTTACTGTTACAGGAAGAGGCTTCTACAATGGCACAGTTCACAAAATCCTTTAATCTTATCCTCTCTTCATAATCGTGTTTGAGCTTTTCCTGAAGAGTCTCTTTAAAATTCTTTAATCCTGATGAATTCTCAAAGGATACAATACAGGATAAACCGGCAGAATCTCTTCCCCTCACTTCAAGTCTGTTTAAATTATTCAGAGTAAAATTTAATTTCCACAGCTCATGGATAAAATGTTCTTTTTCTTCCAGATTTGAATCCTGTGCCAGATTTTTAATTTTTGAAATATTTTTAAACAGATCTTCTCTTATCCTCCATATTAAATCTCTTACTCTTATAAAGACTGAATTAAATTGTTCAAGCACATCCATTGATATGGAAACACCTGAATGTTTTATAAACCTGTCCAGTTCCCTTTCAGACTGCTCGAGTGAACCGGCCAGTTCCTCTACTGTGCCTCTGGACAGAGGAGAACTATAAATCTCATAAAAATTTCCAAAAGCAAATAAATTATCTACAAATGGTTCAATGTCACTTAAAATTTCTGAAAACCCTTCAGGGCTGTCACAGGACATACTTTTCAATCTATCTTTAATAAGATTGATTGTGTCCGGATTAAATTTAATAATATTTTCTTTAATATTGTGTACTATACCGCTTATTCCACACATAAACATCCTCCATTATTATATCGTAATGCGTGACGCGTGACGCGTGACGCGAAGTTCTTCAGAATCATTCATATTTAAATGATTATCTTATGAATTCAGGTAAAGATGCAGTATCAAGAAACCATAGTGAAGGCTCATAGCGCCCTATTTTACATGCAGGAAGATCTTTATCCGTATTTTTAAATATTTTATGGAGAATTTCTTTTTTGTCATAACCTGTAACAAGAAACCATCTCTCCCGTGCAGAAGAAATAAGAGGGAAAGTGCATGTTATCCTCTTCTCAAAAGGAGGTGGCCCTTCCGTAACCATTACAAGTCTTTTTTTTTCTTTTAAAGCACTGTTTCCCGGAAAGATTGATGCACAGTGTCCGTCTGTGCCGGTTCCAAGTATCATAAGATCTATTACAGGTATTCCCTCTTCTGTCAAGGGAAGTTCTCTTTTAAGGGTTTCTTCTAAATCCAGAGAAGATTTCTCAGGATCAACATGTATATCAACAGGAGGAAAAATACGAGGTTTTTCCTGAAGTTTTCTGAGAAATGTCTCTTCTATCATCTTCCAGTTAAAACCATTACTGTCCGGAGGGACAACCCTTTCATCTACAGGAAATATCTTTATTCTGCTCCATGGAAGCAATTCATGGGACAGAAGATTGTATAGCTTTTTCGGAGTATTGCCGCCTGAAAGGGCAATAGAAAAAAAATGATTCACTGACAGATGAGCCTTTATCTTCAACAGGAGAGCATCTTTTATAACTGAATAAATATTGCCATCTACAATAATGTTATAATTATTATATACTTTTTTCATAATTTTAATATTATATCATATTTCTTTTTCCATTGTATATAAAATCACCTGTCATTTTTT
>JBEHWP010000522.1:0-5002 GCA_040217665.1 Vulcanimicrobiota bacterium | reverse complement strand
ATTTTTCAGAACAGGTCCCTTTAAGAGCAATCAATATATGGGCATTGCCGGCTATGCCGCCCCCGAACAATACGGCATAAAACCTGTAGATAACAGGGCAGACATATTCGGCGCCGGCGCAGTCATCTATTATATGCTCACCCAGGATGACCCGGAAAAACATGCCCTCAATTTTTCTCCCGTAAGAACACTCAATCAAATGGTTTCAATGCAGTTTGCAAGGTTTATATCTAAATGTGTTCAGATGAAAGCAGAAGACAGATGCGAAAATATTAATGAAGTGATAGAAAAATTAAATTCTATTACCTTTGCAGATACTCAGGTAAGTCCCGATAAGATAAAGAAAAAAGAAGAAAGTAAGATAAGAAAAGTCCAACCAAAACAGGTGGTAGGTAAAGAACTGGAAGGATGGCATCAGGTAATACTATGGAAAATAAATACCAATCCAGTAATTGGCAACAGAGGCTTTCAGGCTGGTATAATGCTGGTGTTATTGATACTTATTTATATGGCATGGATAAAAAGAGATCTTCTTATACCGTCACTATCAGTAAAAAACAATCCTCCTTCTCTGATTTATTCAATAGAAGACGGAAAAAATCTTTCCACTATTGATCTGAATACATCCAAGGTTTCATCAACAGAAATCAATGAACAACTGGTCGATCTTGTATATTCGGAAAAATCTCTCTGTTATTATGGTATTACATCACAGGACAAACTTGTTGAAATAAAAGCCGGCAGTAATAAGACAACAAGAGAAAAAACAGTGGGAAGAGAACCATTAAAAATAACATTATCTCAGGATAAGCAGATCGCCTATATACTGAATAAAAGCTCTAATAATATAAGCATTATAGATGTAACGACTTTTAAGGAATTGGTTTCGCCAGTTTTGACCGGTTCAGGCCCTACTATATCCTCTCTGACTTCTGACGGAAAATTTCTTTATATTCTCAACAGCCAACAAAATACTATTAATTCTTTCAACACAAAGGATAATGCTATAACAGGCTCTATACCGATTGAACAGAATACAATAGATTTAACAGTAAATTTCGATAATTCAAAATTATATACAGTTAATTACGAGAAAAATACAATAGGTATTATAAATATAAATGAAAAGAAGAAAATAATGGACGTCACTGTAAACACAGGGCCATGCGGGATTGTGGCAAATCCTGTAGCAGATGAATTTTACACCATTACGGATAAAACAAAAGAAATACAGATTTTAAATATAAATGGTATGCTGAAAGATAAATATTCTCTTGACTTTATACCAATATCTATAGTAACAGGTTTAAAATGGAAAAAAATCTTTATAAAAGGTCGTTCTCTGTCAGGTTATGTTATAGCAGAATTTGATACCGTTAACAAAAAAATCAATATATTAACACAGCCGGAAAAGAAACCGTTATTTATGCTTCATATCTATAAATGGCAATAATAATATGATATTTAAAAGAATAAAAAAGTTAATTTTGCTGTTCTTCATATTTTCGATTTTTATTTCATTAGTATTAATTTATTATATAAAAGGCTACGTTTTAGATAATCCTCAATCATGCACAATATGTCATATCATGAAAGAGCACTTTGACAGTTGGGAAAAATCTACCCACCGTAAAGTTACTACATGTAATGACTGCCATATACCACAGTGGAGAAATAAATATAAGGAAGAAATAAAAATAGGCTACAGACATACAATAAATTTTTTGCTTAATAAATATGAAGAGCCAGTAAAAATTACTGATGAAAATTTTCTTATTGTACAGGAAAATTGTTATAAATGTCACAATTACAGTGTTTACCTGCAGGGTTTTCGTATAGTCCACCATAACAATATGGCCCGCTGCGAATCCTGCCACAAAGACGGCTTATCGGCGGGCCCGTGCAGTAAATGTCATGATAAATCCAGTCACGCAAAATAGTATATTCATCTAAATTAAACTTTTTGTTATTAAATAAAAAAAACGAAAGTAACAAAAAGATTTATCTGTATATGATTTTAAATAAATTTTAGAAAAATATATAAAAATTTATTTAAAAAATGTTGAATTTTCATCAATTTTATTGTAATATAGAAAGGAGAAATATATAAAATTTTCAGATAAAGTAATATTATAAAAATATAAAGAGAGGCAGGTTTTCATAAATGACATTATGTAAAAGGAAAATATCTGTACAGGCATTGTCACTGGTCGAAATACTTATAGTCATCTTTTTGTTTTCTACGTCAATATTACTGGTAATAAGGCTATATCCCGCCATTTTTATGCTCAACAAAAAAACTGACGATCTTGTAACAGCTAAAAATCTGACAGAAGAACTTTTTCAAACCCTTAAAGGTGAAGTAAATACCAAAGTGCTTATATTTAACAACACAAGTGCTTATCCGTCCGGAGTTGCCGCCAACACCATATGCAATAAAGATCCATATTATAGAAATAGCAGCACTTCTATACCTATAAATAATATTGTTAACCCCCGTAAATGTTTCTGGCAACTGGTTGCATTAACGGAAGATCCAAATGGTAACGGTTATACAGGAAATTTTCTTGATACTTATCTTATTGCCAATAATAATACATCAAACAATAAATTTCAGGAACGTAATCCTTCACGGTATGAACCGGCAGATCCCAATAGTAATGACTGGATTGCAACTTATCAATTCTGGAACCAATGGAAAATAAAAGTAGAAAAGTCACTCCCTGTATATGATCCTACATCCGCTCAGAGAGCAAGTGCTACAGTAGCAGCTACATATATATACACAGACCCAAATACAAATGTCTTTAAAAAATCCAGAAATGATTATACAAACTATGGTGATTTCAAAAATATTATTGATGACGGTTCTACAAACCCTGTACCGTCAATTCAATCGTCAAAATATATGGTGGAAGTAACTGTTTGTATGTACTGGCGCAGTATACAGGATAAATCTTCAGGAACCTATACAAGAAACCTGAATACTCCTAATTATAAACTCAGTACATTAATAATACCGCCTTTAGATTCTGCCGTCAAGCAAAATTAAGCACAATAAGGAGGTTATATTATTATATGCTTAAACTTAAACGTAAAACATCGGCAATGACATTGATTGAAATTCTGATAGCAAGTACAATGGGAGTTCTTATACTAGGTCTTGTATATCTTGCTTATAGAAATATTTACAGCTTAAGTCAGATCCAGAAATTGGAAACCGAATTCAAACAGGCTTCAGGAACAGTTATGCAGAACATAGCCAGTAATATACAAAATTCCTATAAAAAAGGAGCTACTGCTTATATAGGAGATCCTAATTTCGTAATTTTATCTCCCACAGTGGAAAAGAAAATTTATGATACAACAAGTACAATATCAGGTGACACACTGGGAATATACTTAGCCAGTGAAACAGAAATGGTTGGTAGTGATCTTTCTAAAACTTTTATACGTTATGGACTCAGAAAATTTCCAAATGCACCTGGCGGATTTAAAGGATATGCCCTTTACAGAGAAAAAAGAACGGGAATTATAAATCGTAATTCTCCTCCTGCAGCGGATCCAAACTTTAACATAAACGATCCTAACTATACAATTATACTTGGATACTATAAAAATTCCCGTAATTATCTTGCTGTCTCGAAACTCGCTTTCAAACAACAGGGAGACAGGCTCATAATTATATATATGCAGCTTGTTGGTTCTATCAGTAGAAGTGGAGGTTCTGTAACCCAGGCAATTTATAATCCTTCCATCGACAACTTTCATACTACGTCTATAGAAACGAAAGTAGAAAGTGGTGAAAATTAATTAATATTAATAATATTTAATTAAGGAGGTGAACCCTTCACGCAATTTAAATTTAGCTTATTTTTTATATATTATTTATCATTAAATAAAGGAGGCCACATATTATGAAAGACTGGAAAAAAATATTGTTTAATAAACAGGAAGAAGGAGTGGGACTTCTTGCTATTACTATGATATTTTCAATAGCCATGATGCTTTTAGCATCAACAGCCTTATTTATGTCTATGAATACCAAAGGCATGGCACGTATTCTGACAGAAGGCAGCCAGGCAGAAAACATTGCAAATACTGCAATAGATCGTGTCAGTTGGATTATTACGCAAAAATGCCTTAAATATAATACTATAGATTATCTGGATCCGAATACTTATAGTTACTCAGGATTAAGGGGAACAGAAGCCTCATCATGCGACCTTACCAAACTGAATTCAGGAGATAAAGTAGAATCTTTTATGTATCCTACTACATCGGTTCCCATGGGAAGCTATAAAGTAAAAATTATTCAGTGCACTCCTATAACAAATCGTTATGACGGCCAACCCGGAAGAAAGCTTACTATAGAAGCCATTGGTTACGTAGGTGATACTGCGAGAAAAGTGACTAAAAATATCGAAGTATATCAGGTAAACAGTACTTTATTCAAAAGAGCAATAATAGGAAATAACATACCAGCCTGTATGTTCTGTCATGATCAAATTTTTGGCGATGTAGGATGTATGGGTGATAAAACTGCCAGATTATCTCACAGCACACATATGTCTAAAATTTATGGAAATCTGGAACTTGGAGGAGATTTTACCTATACGAATCAAATATGCAGTAGCGGCAATATAGGAAGTAGTGGGCAAACAAAAAAGCAAATTCTCTATTATACAGATCCAAATTACAGTGTAATCACAAACTATAGATCTAAACCAGAAAATGCCAAAAAAACTCTTCCCAATTCTATTGATATGCTGGGACAAAATAAATCATATGTACTAAGCCTGTGTAGCGGTAAATTAACGGTAGATTATGCAGATCAAATAACACCTAAAGGAGTATACCAGTTATACACAGGAGGAGATGCCAATTCTGCATTACAAAGAGCCACGTATATAGAAAACAATGCTTCCACAGTAAACGGTTTCGGTGTAAAAAAGGACACCGATGCGAATGGAATTTCTAAATATTATATAGAAAATAAATA
>JBEHWP010000521.1:0-5006 GCA_040217665.1 Vulcanimicrobiota bacterium | reverse complement strand
CGAAGCCAGAGGTGATGAATTATGATTGAAGATGATTTAGATGAACTGCTCCGTCAGGAAGGTAAAGGCATGAGCGATATACTTGACTTTACTCAGGCGGCAGAACTGCTTAAAATAAGCCATCCGACTCTTTACAGATGGCTTGGCGAAGCAAAAATAAAAGGATTTAAAGCAGGCAAGCAGTGGCGCTTTTACCGTAAAGACCTTATTCAATTTATGCAGACAGAAGGTACGGAAGAAAGCGGAGATTTTTATGAATTAAATAAAACGATTGAATTTTTTATTCAGAGACTTAAAAATAAAGACTGTAATATCCCTCAGAAAGGCATTGATTACGAAACAGATACACTTCTTTACCTTATCATCATGGATGGTCTCTCGGAAGAAGCTACTGATATACATTTAAACCCTCTCACAGGAGAGAATTATGAATTATTATATAGAATTAAAGGGAGACTCTCAAAAATAAGTGAGCTGTCCTGTGTAATAATCCCATTTCTCTTGAGGGAGATAAACAGGGCTTTCAGATTGAACGGTAATATTCGCAGAGGCCGTATGATTTTTAAAGGTGATACGCCGGCAGAAATAAGAATTTCTGTCATAGAAACACTGGCAGGAGAAAAATATACAATGAAGCTTCTGGACATGACAGATGTTATAACAAATCTTTCCCTCTGTGTGAAATCAGAAGAAGATGTGGAGCAAATAAAAGGTATGCTGACAAAATCTTCAGGCCTTATACTTGTGAGCGGCCCTCCTCGAAGCGGCAAAACAACACTTATTTATTCAATGTTAAACGAAAAAACAGAGGCCAGCCTGAATATAATGACAATTGAAGATCATATTGAATATATACTTGACGGAGTAAATCAGATACAGACAGACCATAATTATGAAGAGATATTTAATGCTGTTATGGATTCAGATCCCGATATAATTATGGCCGGTGAAATAAGAAATTCTGAAAGAGCATCTATGTGTGTTGCTGCATCAGGAACAAAGCTTGTTATAGCACAGATTATGGCAAGAAATGCAGGGAATGCCATGCAGAGGCTTTATGATATGGCCATAGAACCATCATCACTGGGAAGTGTTCTCATCGGTATTACGAGCGAGAAACTTCTTAAAGTTGTCTGTCCTCTCTGCAGAGAAGAATACCTTTTTGATGAAGGAATGATGGAAACCTTTCCCGGTCTTTTTTCTTCTCCTTCTGTTTTAGCAAGGGCACATGGATGTGATAACTGCAGTTATTCAGGTTATAAAGGTTATTATGTCATTTACGAGGTATTTTCAGTAGATGAAGAATTAAGAAATATGATAGTAAACAGAAGAAATATGTCTGATATAAGACAGATGTCCATAAAGAAAGGTATGAAGACTTTTCATGAGCAGTCTCTAAAAATGCTTGAAAATAGACTGATTACTCTTGAAGAATTTATAAGGGTTGCAGGTTTTGAATATAGAAAGAAACCTGTAGTTTATTAATTATGTCCTGCTTTATCAGTGTTGTCATACCGGCTTTAAACCGTAAAGATATCCTGGAGATTGTTCTTAAATCTCTTGATGAACAGAATTTTCCACCTGAACAGTATGAAATTATTGTTGTAGATAGTTCCTCTACCGACGGAACAGAAGAAATGGTCAAAAATCTCTGTCTGAAACCTGCTCTGACATTTATAAGCCAGGAAAACAGGGGCAGATCAGGAGCAAGAAATACAGGAATAAAAAAAGCAAAAGGTGAAATAATTCTTTTTACAGATGCAGATATAATAGCATCGCCTGATTTGTTAAAAGAACATGCCGCTTTTCATAAGAAATACCCGGGTGGAGCAGTAATAGGGCTTGAAGTTCAGGTTTCATCCATAGAGGAATATGAATATGTAAAAAAACATCCTGACAGAAGACAGGAAATGCATCCTCATAACAGGAAAAAGCTTTCATGGCTTTATTTTATGACAGGCAATGCATCTGCCGGGCGGGATAAATTAATCGAAGTCGGCATGTTTGACGAGATTTTTCAGGACTACGGATGGGAAGATATAGAACTCGGTTACAGACTGGCCGGAAAAGGCGTGTGTATTAATTATGCAAGATCTGCCGTAAACTATCATCTCCATCCTGTTCCTCTTGAAAAAAAATGTGAAATAATGAAAAAAGCAGGTCTGTCTGCCGTAAAATTTTACAGAAAACATAAGGACTGGAAGATAAAATATCTCCTGGGTATGAATCCCTTTTCTCTTTTTATTCATTCCTTCATAAAACCCGATGGATGGCTTATTAATAAATGCAGAGAAAAAAAAGAGAATAAATTCTTCCGTGATATTTTACTTCAATATCATTATTTGTGCGGCGTAAAAGAAGGATTCAGAAAGTAATGGGTCATGCGTGATTTCACTGAGACGGGGGGCGAACACGGTTCGCCCCTGCGACTCATTTTTCACTTCTGACTGTAGCCGGAGACACTGCAAGTTTTTCTTCTTTTGCAAAGAGAGATAACACAGTTGAACCTGCTATAAGAATACTTACAATCATTAAAGAAAAAGATGTAGGAATTTTATATATGTCTATAATCAACATTTTTACACCTATAAAAGCAAGTACTATAGAAAGGCCGTATTTCAAATAGACAAATTTGTCTATTATCCCTGCAAGTACAAAATAGAGTGATCGTAGGCCAAGAATTGCAAAGATATTTGATGTATATACAATAAAAGCATCCTGTGTTATGGCAAATACTGCCGGTATTGAGTCAATTGCAAAAAGAAGATCTGTTGTTTCTATTACTACAAGAACAGGAAGCAGAGGAGTTGCTAAAAGTTTCACACCATCTCTTATGAAGAATTTTGAACCTGTATAATTGGGTGCTACAGGAAATATCTTTCTGCAGAGTTTCAGAAAAGGGTTTTTCCCTGGATCTATCTGTTCATCATCGTGAAACATCATTTTGTAACCGCCATATACAAGGAGAACACCGAATATATAAAGAATGAAATGAAATTGTTTAATTAATACTGTACCGATAAGAATGAAACTTGCTCTCATAATTAGAGCACCGATTATACCCCAGAATAAAACCTTGTGCTGATACTCCATAGGAACGGAAAAATATGAAAATACCATTACAAAAACAAATATATTATCTACCGATAAAGCCTTTTCTACTATATAACCTGTAAGAAATTCCATACCTTTTACATTACCCTGAAAATAAAAAACTCCTGCGTTAAACAGGAGGCTACAGGTAATCCATACAATACTCCATATGACAGACTCTTTCAGTGAAGGCTTGTGAGCTTTTTTGTTGAAGAAACCCAGGTCTATGACAAGCATTGCAAAAATAAAGATGTGGAAAAAAAGCAAAATTACTATTTTACTCAAGATATTATCTCCTTTTACTTACAGTAAAATATTTCAGGTAGAATATATGCTATTATAACGTAACGTAAAAAAAATAACTAGGTATAAGCTTACAATTTTTAATATTTTTGAAAATTTTGTCGGGTAGTGAGTAGTGAAAAGTAAGTAAGGGTATTTTATTAAAAGCCCTGGAGATGAAATACGCATTACGCATCACGTATTACGATTAAATATTACTTTTTTAAAAAAAATTATGTTATAATAATAACTATTATTTCTCAGGAAAGATGTGATATATATAGACAGAGACGAATGTTATAGATTTCTCGGACTCAGTCCAGGCACTGATTTTAAAGAAGTTAAAAATGCATATAAGAATCTTGTGAAAAAATACCATGCCGACAGAGTATTACATATTGAAGATGAAGAACTCAGAAAAGCTGCTAAAGAACTTTTTGAAGAGAAGATGAAGCAATTAAATAAAGTATATGAAATATTAAGTTCTCCTGCTTCCGGTTTTAGTTCTGAAAAGAAAAATTCCGAAGAAGATGAGATGAAAAAATCTGAAGCAGACAATCTGGATAAATCCTGTACAGAGTATTTCAAACAAAAGGAATCCGAATTATTTCAAAAAACTTTTGAACATTTCAAACAAAAACAGGGGTTTGATGTATATAGCAGTCAGAAAAATACATCTTCTTCCGGCCCAAGAGGACAGATATTTGATTTCTTTGATGAAGAAAATCCTGTCAATCCTTTTGATTTTATAGAAGAAAAAGAAACGGTGAAACCTGCAAAACAGGTAAAACCTGGAGCGCCGGAAAAACATGTAAAGATTGCGATAAAACCTGTAAAAGATAAAATAACCACTTTTGCCGGCTGGAAAGAAATCGTTATATTTCTCTTTATAATCTACACCTCAAGCTGGCTTGCTATGACAGGACTTTATCTTGCAGGGGAAGGAGTAAATTCCGAAAGTTATAACCTTTTAAGGGGAATAATTGCTTTTTGTCCTGTTATGTCAGTTATTCTTACAACCTGTATATTTCCGAAGATAAAATTCAGGCTTCCTTCTCTATGGCGGGGAACTCTTCTTCATTATCTCATGTCTTGGGGTATAGTTTTTCTTTTTGTTATATTATCTTTTCTTTTTACTGTCATACCGGGTAACGGCACAGCAGATTTAACTTTTGCCATATTAAAAGGTCATACCAGTCAGAATTTTTCTCCGGCAAGGCAATTCCTTGCAGATTTTATACTTTCCAGCAGTTTTTTTCTCTTATTTTCTACATTTCTGACCTTTGGAAGTGAATATGCATGGAGAGGTTTTTTATTTGTAAATCTGATAGAAAAGGGAAAAAAGAAAGCCCTTTTACTCACAGGATTATTCTGTGGTATATGGGCATTACCCCTTGTATTTACGGGATATTACAATCAGGGTTATTCCATTTACTGGCAGATATGGACGGGAGAACCATACTGGTATATTACTTCAGGTAATTATTTTATGTCCCATTGGCCGGAAGGGGTGTTAATGAAACTTCTTTTTTCTGTTTTTTTCGGACTTCTTCTTTCATGGATCTATCTTAAAACAAACAACATACTTGCAGTCTGTTTTTCTTACGGTGTATTCGAACAGATGACTCCTC
>JBEHWP010000520.1:0-5017 GCA_040217665.1 Vulcanimicrobiota bacterium | reverse complement strand
CTCGTGACGCGTAACGCGTGATGTGAGGGAAATGCCTCACTATATTATAACAGGGGAGAAGAAAATAGGGAATAGGTCATTTAACAGTTGTGCCTTCAGGCGGTGTATTCATTATTTTATTTCTTTTTATTAAATCCTGTCACAATTGCCGAAACTATGGTAAATGCCGCTACAGATCCGAGTATTACTGATAGCTTCGTCCATTGCATCCCTGCTGTACGACGTTCGGAAACAAGCATAATAAGGGTTCTTATCCATTCTATGCCGGCAAGTAGAAGTAATAACTGTACAACCCCTGTTGCCCATGGTCTTCTCAATGCAAGGAGCAACGGAAATAAAAGCGATACTATAACAAGAGGATAGTATCCCCATCGGAAGAAATGCGCCCCTATGAGGAGAGAGCTTATAATTACCATTACAATTTTTATAGCAGTCATTTTTATATTATATCATAATTATGGATAATTTCATTAACATTTATAAGTATAGTTTATATGAGAGTCGTGCATGGTGAAGAGTGATAAGTTCTGTGCAAAATATTGCATTTTTTACCTGTCTGTGTTATAAAAGATTCATCTGAATTATAATGAAAGTGAACAGGTAATGTTAGAAAAAAAATTAGACGATGCTGAAAAAATATTAAAAAAATATTACGGTTACAGTAATTTCAGACAGGGCCAGGATAAAATCATAAAGAATATCCTCTCCGGTAATGATACCTTTGCCATAATGCCTACAGGAGCAGGAAAATCCATATGTTTCCAGATACCTGCCATGTTATTTGACGGATTGACACTGGTAATATCTCCTTTGATTTCTCTTATGAAAAACCAGGTAGATGCTCTTTCTAACATAGGGTTACCTGCTTCTTTTATAAACAGTTCCCTCCCTTTTTCAGAGGTTAAAGATAGAATTTATCTGGCAAAAAAAGGACAGTTTAAGCTTCTCTATATTGCTCCTGAACGGTTTGATAATAATTATTTTCGTGACCTCTTAAAATCTCTTTCTGTTTCATTACTGGTAGTGGATGAAGCCCATTGTACATCTCACTGGGGCCATGATTTCAGACCTTCCTATCTATCTATTGGCTCCCTTATAGGAGAACTTCCTGCCAGGCCTGTAGTCAGTGCTTTTACTGCCACTGCTACAGAGGAAGTAAGAAAAGATATTATAAAACTTCTGGGACTCAGGGATGGGACTCTTTATATTACCGGATTTAATCGTGAAAATCTTTGTTTCTCTGTATTGAGAGGAGAGAATAAACAGAATTTTATTCTGAATTATCTGGAAAAAAATAAAAATTCTTCCTGTATCATATACTGTTCCACCAGAAAAGAAGTGGATGAACTATGTGAGATATTAAAGGCCAGAGGTTTTCTGGCCGGCAGATATCATGCAGGCCTCACAGATGAAGAAAGAACAAAAACTCAGGAAGCTTTTACCTATGATGATATAAATATTATTGTAGCCACAAATGCTTTTGGCATGGGTATTGATAAATCCAATGTGAGAAGTGTCATACACTATAATATGCCGAAAAATATGGAAGCTTATTATCAGGAGGCTGGAAGAGCCGGAAGAGACGGAGAAAAAAGTGATTGTATTCTCCTCTTTTCTCCCCGTGACATAGTAATACAGAGATATTTAATAGAACATAATGACTTATCTCCCGAAAGAAAAGATTTTGAACATAAAAAACTTCAATCCATTATTGATTACTGCCACACCGGAGAATGTTTGAGAAAATATATTCTTCAGTATTTCGGAGAAGAATTTCCTCATGATAGCTGTGAACATTGCAGTAACTGTAATGATAAAAGTGAATTGACAGATATTACGGTAGAAGCACAGAAAGTCCTCTCCTGTGTATATCGTATGGAAGAAAGATTTGGCATGGCTCTTGTTGCTCAGGTGCTGAAAGGCTCCAGAAATATAAGAGTTTTAAAGGGAGATTTTGATAAATTATCAACTCACGGCATTATGAAGGATTTTGACTTGAAAGACATAAAAGACTTTATAAATACTCTTATTGCAGATAAATATCTTTCTATTACAGAAGGAGAATATCCTGTTTTAAAATTAAATGAAAGGTCATGGCTTCTGCTGAAAAATAAAGAGAAGATTTTGGGAACCTTAAGAAAAATCAAAGAACCTGAAAAAGAATATATATATGAAGGTTCGGAAGAAAGAGAATCTTTGAATAATATTCTTTTTGATTTGTTGAAAACCGTGAGAAAAGATATTGCCAGACGTGAAGGCTATCCTCCCTATGTTATATTCCATGACAGCACACTCAGGGAAATGAGCATATACTGTCCTTTGAGTGAAATAGAACTCCTGAATATAAAAGGTGTTGGAGAAGGAAAGGCAAAAAAATACGGCCATGAATTTGTGGAAATAATAAAAAAATATGTGAAAGAAGAAAATATTTTAGAGATTAAGAAAAAGGACATAGGATCCGGAAAAACAAAAAAAGATGAAATTCCAAGTCATGTAATAAGTCTTAATATGTATAAAGAGGGTAAATCCCTTGAAGAAATAGCCAGAGAAAGAGATTTAAAAATAGTGACTGTTAAAGATCATCTCATAAAATGTGCCTGTGCCGGCATGGAAATAGATTTAAATCCTTTTATTCCTAAAACCTATGAAGCTCTTATTCTGGATGCAGTTAACAGGGTGGGAGCAGGAAAACTGGCTCCTATAAAATACAGCCTCCCTGAAGAAATAGATTATTTTACTATAAGGGCGGTTCTATGTAAACACAAACTTAATAAGCAGTGAGCATTAATATATCACGCATCACGCAAGATTAAATCATGAGGCTTACTCAGTATAAATGCCGTAATAGCTGCTATTGCCCAGAATATTATAATAAAAGTAATTACATGATAGTCCCTTTGTTCCTGCCGGTTCATAGATAATGTTTTTTTCACGTGTCACGATTTCAAAATTTCTTCAATAAGACCATCTATAGTATATTCCGAAGCTTTTATTTTCACATTAAATCCGTATTCTTCCGCTGTCTGTGCAGTTACCGGTCCTATGGCTGCCACTTTTTTGAAATGATTTTTTTTAATTCCCAGTTCCTCAATAATTTTAACAAAATTCTTCACAGTAGAAGAACTTGTAAAGGTTACAAGATCAATCTCTTTTTCAAGGTCTCTTTTTACTTCTTCTCTTTCCTCTTCTATTACTGTTTCATAGGCAGTTACAAGGTCAACAGGAATTTCTCTTTTGCTGAATTCTTCTACTATAAGTTCTCTGGCTTCTTTAGCTCTGGGGAGAAGTATTTTACTTCCTTTTTTTACTTTCGGAAATTTCGCTAAAAGTTCTTCTGCCACGAATTTGGGGGGGATATAATCTGCTATAAGGCCGTAATGGCGAAGTTCTTTTGCAGTTGCCGGCCCTATGGTGCATATTTTTGCTTTAGAGAGTATTCTTACGTCTTTACCCTGTCCGTAGAGTCTCTCCATAAAATATTTTACACCGTTTTGACTCGTAAAAATAATCCATTCATATACTTCTATATGTTGAATTGCTTTATCGAGTTCCTCATAACTGTCAGGATGGTTTATTTTTATTACAGGTAATTCTATTACATGAGCGCCCAGTTCCCTGAGTTTCTCAGTCGTTTCACTTGCCTGTGATCTTGCTCTTGTCACAACTATTCTTTTACCAAATAGAGGGCGATTTTCAAACCATTTTATTTTTTCTCTCAGTTTTACAACAGAGCCTGCAATTATTATACATGGAGGTTTAAAATGTTGTTTTTTCGCTTCTTCTGCCACAGTGTCCAGAGTAGATACAAGGGTTTTCTGAAAAGGTGTTGTGCCACGATAAATTACTGCTACAGGTGTATCAGGCTTACGGCCATGTTTAATTAATTTACCTGCTATATCTTCAAGTCTTTCCATACCCATAAGGAATACGAGAGGATCTTTGCCTGACCCCAGGCAGGCCCAGTCAACAGATGAAAATTCTTTATTCGGATCTTCATGGCCTGTAATGATTGAAAAGCATGTATTGTGTTCTCTGTGTGTTACAGCTATGCCGGCACAGGCAGGAACTGCTATGGCAGAGGTTATGCCGGGGATTACTTCGAAGGGAATATTATGTTCTGCAAGTATTTCACATTCTTCACCGCCGCGGCCGAAAACAAAAGGATCTCCTCCTTTCAGTCTCGCCACTTTTTTCCCTTCACACCCTTTTTCAACCAGTATTTTATTTATTTTGTTCTGACTTTCCACACCCGGCTCTTTACCTGCATATATGAGTTCTGCTCCTGCCTTCCGTATAGATAAAAGGGCCGGATTGGCAAGTCTGTCATAAACTATGCAATCTGCCTCTTCCAGTATTTTTTTCCCTTTTACGGTTATTAATCCCGGATCACCGGGGCCTGCGCCTATCAGATAAACTTTTCCTTTCATGTTTTTCCTTTCATTATATGAAAATCGTGACGCGTCACGGGTAGTTCGTAATGCGTGATCCGTGTTTTCACCGGTACCGGGCAAACATGGCTCGCCCCTCTGCTCACTTCTCACGACTACTGACTTATTTCCAGATTTACCACTGTGCCTTCCGTAACCGCCGTCCCTGCAGGAGGATCCTGTGATATGACAGAGCCTTTCTTTTCAGAACTGGCTCCAGGGACTATAGAACCTGTTTTCAGTTTCAATCTTTCCAGTTCTCCCATAGCATTTGACACTGACATACCTTTCAGATCCGGTACAGTTACACTGGTATCTTTTATTCTGGCAACTACCAGGTTTACAGGAGTTTTTGATGTTACCTGTGTCCCCGCCTCTGGTTCCTGCTGTAGAACTGTTCCCGGCACTTCATCAGAAGGAGTTTCGGTAACTGTTCCCACTGTCAGGTCTCTGGCTGTTAAATCATTTTTTGCATCAAAGAGCAGTTTCCCCTGTAGATTCGGCACTGTAGTCATTACCTCTGTTTTTTTCAGTGTTACCTGAACAGTTCCTCGTGCCGGTATTTTGTCTCCGGAAGGTGGTGACTGGGT
>JBEHWP010000519.1:0-5041 GCA_040217665.1 Vulcanimicrobiota bacterium | reverse complement strand
CATAATTATGTGAATATATTAAAAATACTCGGTGATCCTGCAAGACTGAAGCTTTTCAAACTCCTTACCTGTAAAGAATTATGTGTCTGTGAGATTGAAGAAGTTACGGGGTTAAAACAGCCCACTGTATCACAGCAGCTTAAAAGACTTAAAGAAGTAGAGCTTGTAAGGGAAAGAAATGAGGGTAAATGGGCCTATTATTCTATTAATAAAAAAGTTCTTGAAGATTTTTTAAGTTCTTTTAATAATTTTATTGCTTCCAATCTTGAGGAACTGGAAGAATTTAAATCGGAATGTGATAACCTGTCCGGACTTTCAGAAAACATGAAAGTAATCGAATGTAAATGTAAATAGATTTTACATTATTTTTTTTCAGCTCATATTAATATATATTTATATGAAAATTTAAATTACAGGGAGAGATTTTATATGTCTGGATCGGCTATAAAAAAACTATCATTCCTGGACAGATTTTTAACACTCTGGATATTTCTTGCCATGATAGCAGGAGTGGCTCTCGGCTATTTCGCTCCTCAGTTAAAGGAGCTTATAAACAGGTTTCAGATAGGAACAACTTCAATACCTATTGCCATAGGCCTCATACTCATGATGTATCCTCCCCTTGCAAAGGTGAAATATGAAGAATTACCTCAGGTGTTTAAAAATTTAAAAATTCTCGCCATTTCTCTTTTACAGAACTGGGTCATAGGGCCAATCTTGATGTTTATACTTGCAATAATTTTTCTTCGAGGTCATCAGGGATTTATGGAAGGTCTTATAATGATTGGCCTTGCCAGATGTATTGCCATGGTAATAGTATGGAATGAGCTTGCCGGAGGCGATACGGAATACTGTGCAGGACTTGTGGCATTCAACTCTATTTTCCAGATATTATTCTTTTCCGTCTATGCCTATATTTTCATAACACTTCTCCCGAAAGCACTCGGACTTACACAGGGAACTGCCGTTCCCATTACAATAGGCCAGATTGCAGTAAGTGTGTTTATATATCTCGGAATTCCCTTTTTAGCAGGTTTGATTACCAGATACAGTCTGCTTCGGATAAAAGATAAAATCTGGTATCAGGAAAAATTCATGCCGAAGATAAGTCCAATAACACTTATAGCTCTTTTATTTACAATAGTTGTAATGTTCTCGATAAAGGGGGATTATATAGTTAAAAACCCTCTCAATGTGCTTCTTATAGCCATACCTCTTGTAATTTATTTTGTTATTATGTTTTTTGTTTCTTATTTTACTTCTTATAAAATGGGAGCGAATTACGAACAGAGTACAAGTCTTTCCTTTACGGCAGCGAGTAATAATTTTGAACTTGCCATTGCCGTTGCAGTAGCAGTATTCGGAATCGGCTCAGATCAGGCTTTTGCCACAGTCATAGGACCTCTTGTTGAAGTGCCTGTTTTAATCAGTCTTGTAAATGTGGCATTTAAATTGAAGGGTACATGGTTTGTCGAGAAATGTTGTAATAAATAAATAAAAAATCAAT
This sequence comes from Vulcanimicrobiota bacterium, assembly GCA_040217665.1. Taxonomy (GTDB): domain Bacteria; phylum Vulcanimicrobiota; class SpSt-956; order SpSt-956; family JAKJGF01; genus CALARM01. The sequence continues at coordinate 3,534 of JBEHWP010000519.1, read as the reverse complement.
GTTGAAAGGAATTTTAATTATGAAAAAAACAAAAATTTTGTTGCCACTCCTGTTATTAATATTACTTGTTTTCAACAGAGAAAAACTTTTTGCCTGTGACATTACCTTCGAGCCGTCGGCAATAAAAGTAAACAGTAATAACATGGCTTCAGTAACAGTAACTTTGGAACTGGCCCATAAAAATTGTCCGGAAAAACTGAAAGATGTAAATTTCGATTACACAGGAGTAAAATTAATAAAAAAGGGGGAATGGAAACAGGTCAGTAAAAGAGTGTTCAAGATAGTTCTTGAGATAAAACTGACAGATTCACAGGGGTCTATCCGTGTATGGCGGGAATGTGATAAGGAAGGAATAAGTGAGGGGATAATCAAGATAAGTAAATAGTATCACATATCATGCGTTACGCCTTACATGTCACAAATTATAAAAAAGGAGAGATATTAATGTATAAAAAAAATTTGTTACTCATATGCCTGTTCTGCCTGTCTATCATATCTTTGTTGACCTATCCTGTAACTGCCGGTGGATGAGGCCCCGGGGGTTGCAGCGGGGCCGTGAGCCCTTCCGTATGGTCAAAAAGTGACGGAGGAAATGGTCACTCCTATCAGATTTTAACTGTTCCATGGGGTTTCACCTGGGAAGATGCAAAAAAAGCCGCCGAAGATTCAGGAGGATATCTTGCAACAATAACATCGGAAAGTGAAAATAATTTTATTTATAAATTAATATGTAAAAAGAAAGAATTATGGATAATAGATGGTTCCGGTAACGGATGCGGCCCATGGATAGGAGGATATAAAAAAGAAGGAATATGGAAATGGATTAAAGGAGAAAAAATTAAATACAGCAGCTGGGCACAGGGAGAGCCGAATAATTATAAAGGCGCAGAAGATGCTATGTGTTTTTACAGGCCCGGTATGAAAGATAAGCCATTATGGAATGATATCAGTAAAGATACTGTTTTACCTGCATGTATAGTTGAATTTGATAAATAACAGGATATATTTAAAGGTATAGGAATCTTCATTTTTAATGGAATAAAATAAAGCTTTAGAGGAGGTAGTTTATCTAAATAATTTATGAACAGAAATATAGTATTCAAAATATCAGTAATATTAATCGTCGTGGCAGTATTTATAGGAATGTACCTTATAAAAAACAAACCTTCCGGCACAGGCACATCTGCCAGTAACGACGAACTATTTCCTGCTATGGTTGATTATGGTTCTCATGGCTGAGGAGCCTGTAAAAAAATGGTTCCCGTGCTGGAATCTCTGCAGAAACAATATGAAGGGCAAATAAGAGTGGATTTTATAGATGTAAAGATAAAGGAAAACAGAGAAAAAGTTATGAAAGTATCTATAAAAGTTATTCCTACCCAGATTTTTTATGACTCAGAGGGAAAAGAAGTTTACCGTCATGAAGGTTTTCTGGCGGAAGAAGATATAAAGAAAATTTTCAAAGAAAAAGGATTCATAAAATAATGGAACAGATTGCCAATCAACTGACAGGTCTGATTGATGCCAACCCTGCCATTGCATATATAGCAGTTTTCCTGGGGGGATTATTTTCCTGTGCAAGTCCATGTGTAATTGCCATAATACCACTTGTCATAGGCTTTATAGGAGGATATGCAGAAGGAGACACAAAAAAAGCCATATCTTACTCTGTAATTTTTGTTATAGGCCTGACAGTAAGCTTTACACTTCTGGGTGCCACAGTAGGTTTTGCAGGAGGTTTTATTAAGCTCTTCGGCAAATGGGGATATATAGCCATAGCCCTTGTAGCTGTTGCGGCAGGATTACAGTTACTCGGCATCTTAAATATACCAATGCCTGCGCCAATACAGAAGATACAGCCGAAACAGAAAGGAATGGTCGGAGGTTTTATACTGGGCCTTCTTTTTGGCCTTGCTTCTGCTCCATGCGCCACACCTGCACTCATAGGAATCCTTGCCCTTGCATCGGTAAAAGGGAATGCCTTTTACGGGGCAACGCTTTTACTTTTCTATGCCATAGGCCACTGGACTCTTGTTCTTATGGCAGGAATAAGTGTGGGTTTTGTTGATAAACTGGCAAAAACCAGAGGAATAGGGAGTTTTTCTGCAATTATGAAAAAAGTAAGCGGTCTTATTTTTATTCTTGGAGGATTTTATATATTCTGGCAGGCGGTTTAGTGAGTGGTGAAGAGTGAAAAGTGAAGAGTGAAGAGTAATATTTAACACGCATTACGCATTAAGCATTACCCATCACGAATAAGAAAGGAAGTAAAAACAATGAAAGTAGAAGTCTTAGGGCCGGGATGCCCGAACTGTACCAAAACCTATGAACTTGTAAAACAGATAATTGAAGAGAAGAAACTTGATGTAGAATTAGTGAAAGTTCAGGAAATACAAAAGATTATGTCTTACGGCATTATGACTCTTCCGGGACTCGTTATTGACGGAACAGTAGTATGTGCCGGCCGTGTTCCCCGTATCGAGGAGGTGAGAGGCTGGATCTGCTGATAATATGAAGAAAAAAGTAATGATTTTTCCATGCAGCGGTATAGGAAAGGTTGCAGGAACTATTGCAAGAGATTCGGTAAGAGAAGTGGTACATAAATTAAAAGATATTACAGAAGGTCCATGCCTTGCCCTTCTTACTGTAGGTGATGAGGAAACAGTAAAAAAAGTCAAAGAAAATCCTTCTATAACAGTTGATGGCTGCCCTAAGGCCTGTGCATTGAAGAATGTGGAAAAAAGCGGTGGTTCTGTAGAAAAAAGTCTTATGGTAATGGATTATATGAGAAAACACAGAGAATTAAAACCGGGAACTGTTACAGAACCGGGAGAAGACGGGAAGAAACTGGCTTCTATCATAGCTTCCGATATATCGAATATTTTGAAAGAACTTGAGGAAAGGGGCTGATTTCATTGGAAACAGTTAAAGTAGGACTGGTTTCCTGCAGCGGAGAAGAATTTTCAGGAGGCACTGTGACAAGACTTGCCGTAAGAAAGGTTATGGATAAACTCAGAAAGGGAAAATGTGTAACTCTGTGTTTCCCTCTTTTCCTTGCCGGAGGAGAAGGAGAAAGAACTTTTGCAAAATTAAATCCTACAATAACAATAGATGGCTGCGAAAAGCTCTGTGCTAAAAGAGGAACTGAAATGTACAGCGGAAAAGTTGAAGATTGTATTTCTGTGCCGGAACTTTTAAAAGACAGAACCATTACAGAAGATAACCTTTATGAAATAGTGGATATTGTAGCAGAAGAAATTGTTTTAAAAGTAGATAAAATCATCGGAGATGCCCCGGACAGTGAAAAGATTGAAGATGAAAATCCTTCATGCAGCTGTTTCTCTTCTCCCAGACCTTTTACTATCGATATTGAAGGAGAAAAAATAGATTTTCTCCTTCTTCCGAAGATATTTTTGAAGTTAAAAAAACAGGGTGAAAAAGCAGATAAACCTGGTGAAGATTTCATGAAGGAAATTAAAATATATAATTATATACCTTCTGATAAAGAATCTGCTGTATTTAAAGTATTAAAAG
>JBEHWP010000518.1:0-5046 GCA_040217665.1 Vulcanimicrobiota bacterium | reverse complement strand
GCCCACCCTGAGTCATCATATGCTTCTACAAGGACTTTTTCACCGCTCGACACGGAACCGACTATAGCAGCATTTGTAGACGGTTTATCTCTTAAATTAACATGGGTACCCAGGACATAACGTATCTTCATACCAGGCGTCTGGGTAGGTTCTTTTCCTATGAATTTCTCATGAATCCACCCTGTCCGTCCGTCTGAAAATGCTACTTTTACCCATCCTTCGTTTTTATATGCCATTACTGAAACTTTATCTCCCTGATTGGCAGTTGAAATTACCTTACTGCTAAGCGACGGAGAGGTTCTGACATTTATCTGATTGCCTATGACATATCTGACTTTACATTCATCTCCGTTACAGGGCGAAGAAGATATGAATTTTTCATGTACCCACCCTTTTTTGCCACTTTCGAGATAAATTCCTATCCATCCGGATTTATAACTCTGGACAAAAATCTTTTCCCCTCTGCTTAAAACAGAGACTATAGAACTTGAGAGAGATGGAGACTGCCTGAGATTAACACCTTCAGAGTTTATATAACGAACCTTCATTGTTGAAATATCACCGCGGGAAGATACGTTTACTGAATGAGTCGGTTTCTGAGCAGTTACAAATTTCTCATTTATCCATCCTGTTATACCGTTTGAAAGTCCGATAGAGACCCAGCCGTTTTTGTAGCTTTTTACATATAATTTTTGTCCTTTATTAAGGACTCTTACTACGTCAGAACTGAGTGAAGGTTTACGCCTTAGATTTACATTATCTTTTGATACGTAACGAATTTTGACTGACTGACTGGCAAAAACTATACCGATAGAGATAAAAAATGACGCCGCAATTATCAACAGCATCATGGTTTTGCCAGGCAATAGAACAGATTTTTTAAACATAACTTTTACCTCTTTAAACTATACTAATTTTATTCAATATAGTATGAATTTATATAGAAAACCTACATAAACCCTTGACTCTCACTACTAACAGGATAGCAGTTAAGAGGGCAGCCTTACTATAAGAGGCGTGCTTATCGCTCCATATTTTAATCAAAATATGAAGGATTCGTTTTGGCTTCTATAAATAGATACTTCTTTGAGAGAACTTCTCTTAAAGATATTATTTGCTCTATTTATATCGAGCAAAGTTTTCTAATGAATATTATTGTAACATTTTTTAGTAGAAATTTCTACAATAATTCTCTATTTTTTTCTGTAAAATTTGTAACTATAGTCCACCAGGTTAAATTTTTCCGGTTTTTTTTATATAAATCAGGTGTTGGGTTATGGGGGATGGGTTTTGGGTTTTAATATTCTCTCAACACCCAACACCTAAAACCTGAAAATTGAATAGATTATTTTTTATAGTTTTTAAAATCTGCAAAAGTATAGTGAGAAATTATAATCTTTTAAAAAAGTGTAAAACTATAGTAGTTATTATACATTAATTAAACATTATTGTAACTCTTTTATAACCCAGGAAATAGTTCGTTTTACAGGTTCTTCTTGCTCTTTCTCAAGTCTACTAGCAAGGTATGTTAAGGCACTTTTATCACCTATTTCTCCTATAGCTCTGACTGCCCTTTTACGAACCATAGGTTCTGGATCACTTGAAAAAGTATCTATTAAGGGGCTGACTGCTTCTTTATCTTTTAATTCACCCAGTGCAAGTGCTGCACCGCCTCTGAGTTCCGTATCACCTGTCATAAGAGCTTCCAGAAGTGGATGGAGGGCTCTTTTATCTTTAGATTCCCCCAGTCCCCATGCTGCGAGTTGTCTTACCTGGCTATCAGTATCTCTGAGCAGCTCTATGAGATATCCTACTGCATTACTATCTTTTAATCCTCCAAGAGCTGTAGCTACAGCCCGTCTGACTTCTATATCCTTATTATGCATCATCTGGATTAAATAGGGTAACACATTACTTCTGCTAAGGGTTTCAATACTTCTGAGCATTTTTTGAGCTACGTCACTATCAAGTGCTGACACACGTTCTGTTATCTCAAGTGGTATACTATATTTTTTTTGTTCCGGTTTAAGTATTTTTGTGAATTTGGGTTTCGCCGGTCTCTGTTCTTCCGATTTATTTAGCCTGGTAGAGGTTAAAGATGCTTTTACCATCATTAAATCTCTTTTTAATGCCATAGCAGAAGAATATCTTTCTTCAAGTTTAAGATTAATACATTTTTCTATTATAGCCTCCAGTTCAATGGAAAGACTGGAATTGAAATTTCTTATAGGTTTGAATATAAAAGGCACAAAAGGAAATTCTCCTGTTACGAGATGATGAAGTGTAACTCCTAAAGAATAAATGTCACTTGCAGGAACAGGATTACCTGCATACTGTTCGGGAGGTATATAACCTTCTGTACCAACTGCCGTTTTGGTAAGGTCTCTTTCTGTTTCAATTACCCTGGCAAGACCAAAATCAACCAGAAATATTTTGCCGTCTTTTTCTCTCACCATAATATTTGATGGTTTTATATCTCTGTGAATTATATTTAACCTGTGAAGATAAATTAAAACATCACATAACTGTATTGCCCATTTTACAACAAGTTTTTCCGGAATACTTTTATTATTGCTTTTATTCAAAAGATATTGCAAGTCATACCCTTCTATATAATCCATAACGAGATAATATCTTCCGTACAGATTAAACGAATCGACTACTGCCGGTAGATTTGAATGTTTTAATTTCATCAATAATTCAATTTCCTGTTCAAATCTGGTAAGTAAATATTCTTTCTGATTCTTTGAATAGGTAATACAGTGTAATTCTTTAAGAATGTGCAGAGTTTTTGCTGTAACATCTTTTATGCAATAAATAGAGCTCAATTTTCCCTGGGTAATTTGCCTTACTATCTGATACTTTGAATGAAGTATCAACCCCGGTGTAAGAAGTCCTCCTTTACTGAATCTACTCAGTATAGTATCACAAAAAATGCATTTTATGCTGTTATCCTGATTCTCATTACCACAGTTAGGACAGTAAAGTTTCATATTATTTGTACCTTTAAATTTATAGTATAGGAATTTTCATGGCGTAAAAGTTAGATTTATATAGGTGTCAGGTGATGGGTGCTGGGTGTTGAGTAATTATAAACCCAAAACCCGACACCTGAAACCCAATTATAACTTGATAGAAACAATCAGTAGTGTTTTAAAAGATATAACTCCTGAATATTTATAAAAAAATAGGGCATTTACTTGTTATACCATAAATGCCCTATTAATATTTATCACTTATTTCCTCCTGAAGAAACCACTCAGGCCTCCTCCGCCTTTATTTCTTTCTTCTTCCAGTTCTTTACTGAGTTGAGAGATACGAATATCTTTTTTCTCCAGATCGTTCTTCAGAGCTTTAATTTCTCTCTCTGAAGCTTCCAGCTTGTTTTGCAGTTCTCTCTGCTTTTTATCAGCTTCCTTTATTTTTATATCTGACCTGTCTATTTCATTCAATTTATTTGATAATTTACTTGCACTTTCTTTAAGCTTCTTTTCAAAGGTCTTTTTAGCTTCTTCTGCTTCAGCCTTTTCTTTTTCAGCTTTTTCCTTCTCTTTTACAAGTTCTTTCTTCTCTTCCACAAGACTTTTAACATTGCTTACCAGTTTTTCCATAAGCTTATTTTTGTTCTCTAATTCTTTGGCAAGTTCATCTTCTTTTGAAGAATACTTCCCGGTTGCTTTTATTTTATCAATCTCTGCTGTCATTTCAACAATTTGTTCGCTCTTCTCTTTTATTAGCTTTTTCTGCTCCAGGCTCTTTGATTTAAAGTCTTCAATTTCTTTCTCAAGACTCTGGACTTTCCCCTGTAATTGCTCCACCTCTATAATGGTTTCTTCATGCTCTTTCTGAAGTTCTTTGTAGATATCCATATCTTTAAATTCTATAGTTTTTACAGGGCTCTGGTTGGAGAGTAATTCACCGATCCTATCAATATATATATCCATAGGTTCAGATGATTTTGGTAAGGCACTAATTTCTTTTACTATTTTGCCGGTCATTTTCTCCATTAGTTCTTCTAAATAACTGATTGTTTGACCGTTCTGATTACTTATCTGATTGTTAACATTATCTGAAATTACTCCGATAGTTTCCTTTACTTCTGTAAGCTGTTTATCTAGTATATCATGTATTCCACTGATAGCAATTTCTATTGATTGTAATTGAATTTCAGATGCTTTTGATAAAGTTTTTACAGAAGGAAGATCCTCATGAGTAATTTCATCTTCCTCTGCATCAGCCTTTTCTTTATCAATTTCTTCAGTGTCAAAACCTTTACTTTCTTCCTCTACTAATAGCTCATCAAGAGATATGCCTTCCTCTTTTTCCTCTTCTTCTATTTCCAGTTCATCAAAAGATATGCCTTCCTCTTTTTCCTCTTCTTCTATTTCCAGTTCATCAAAAGATATGCCTTCCTCTTTTTCCTCTTCTTCTTCGTCTTCTTCCTCTTTTTCCTCTTCTTCTTCGTCTTCTTCCTCTTCCTCTTCTTCTTCTTCTTCTTCCTCTTCCTCTTCTTCTTCGTCTTCTTCCTCTTCCTCTTCTTCTTCTTCTTCTTCCTCTTCCTCCTCTTCTTCGTCTTCTTCCTCTTCCTCTTCTTCTTCCTCTTCCTCTTCTTCTTCCTCTTCTTCTTCGTCTTCTTCCTCTTTTTCTTCCTCTTCTTCTTCTATTTCTACTTTATCAAAAGATTCTTCTTCTATTTCTACTTTATCAAAAGTTTCCTCTTCTCCCTCTTCCTCTTCTTCCTCTATTTCTACTTTATCAAAAGATTCTTCCTCTATTTCTACTTTATCAAAAGTTTCCTCTTCTTCTTCTTCTTCTTCTTCTTCCTCTTCCTCGTCTTCTTCTTCTTCTTCTTCGTCTTCTTCCTCTTTCTCTTCCTCTTCTTCTTCTTCCTCTTCTTCCTCTTTCTCTTCCTCGTCTTCTTCTTCTTCTTCTTCGTCTTCTTCGTCCTCTTCCTCTTCGTCTTCTTCCTCTTCGTCTTCTTCGTCTTCTTCCTCTTCTTCTTCGTCTTCTTCTTCGTCTTCTTCTTCTTCTTCCTCTTCTTCCTCT
>JBEHWP010000517.1:0-5058 GCA_040217665.1 Vulcanimicrobiota bacterium | reverse complement strand
CGAATATTTTCGCAGGAAAGAAATCCCGGTAGAGACTACTGTAATAAAATCAGATGAATTAATTGAATTTGACGAATTCTTTATGGATTTTCAACATTTTGCATCAAAGAGCAGTAAAAGAGATCTGTTTATAAAAAGGTTTGAAGAACTCAGAAGAGAGCTTGAAGGAAATAAACTGTGTGAGAATGATCGTATATATATTTTCGCTGAAAAAGGTGGCAGGCAATGAAAAAAATAGATGTTCATTTTTCAGGCTCTTTTATCTCTATTATGATTATTGGCGGTTTATTTTCTTTCGGAGTTGCTACAATAGGCATGTGGTTTTCCTCAAGATGCTGGCCCTCAGTTGTTGATGAGGAAGGTATAACTATGAGGAACAAAAAAAGGGTTTACTGGAAAGATCTTACTGCAATACAGCCTGTAAGGGTAGTGTCTTCCTCTGGCAGAAGAATAACAGGGAGACTGGATCTTGTATTCGGTAAGATAACAGTCAAAATTGTGCCTCACTCAATCAAAGACGGACAGGAGGTCATGGATTTTATCGCTCATATTCTTGGAGTAGATTTAGAAACAGGATAATTTAAAGATATGAAGCATATCCTCATAAGATCAAGCCTTCGTTATATAAGAATCCATATCTGGCAATTTTTACTATCTATTATAGGAATAGCCCTTGGTGTGGCAGTAGCAATATCCATGGATATTGCAAATGACAGTTCAAAAGAAGCTTTTTCTATATCCACACAGACTGTAACGGGAACTTCTACCCATCAAATAACAGGGCCTCCTGGTGGCATTCCGGAAGAGTTTTACAGAAAACTCAGGGTTGAAGAAAAAATACGGCATTGTGCCCCTCTGGTTGAAGGTTTTTTATCATTACCTGACTATAAAGGACAGGTTCTTCAACTTATCGGAATAGATCCTGTAGTGGACAGTGAATTTCGCCCCTATCTCAAAGGCATAAAAGGCAATTCTCTGGCAAATCTGATTCCTTTTATGACTGAACCTTTTACCGCAATTATTTCTTCTCACAGAGCTAAAAAGCTGGGACTTAAGCCGGGAGACTCATTTTTCGTAAGGGCAGGGAGTCTGAAACATAAAGTCTTACTGACAGGCCTTATAGAACCTGCCGATAGATTCACGGAAGAGGCCATGGAAAATTTAATGGTTACAGATATTGCCACTGCCCAGGAAATAATGGACAGTGCCGGCCGTATAAGTTCTATAGATCTTATTATATCTGATGAAGGACAGCTGGAATACATAAAGAAAAAGCTTCCATCTACCATGAAAATAACTCCTTCAGGAAAAAGGACTCAGGCTGTAGAACATATGACTAAAGCTTTTAATCTCAATCTGACTGCAATGAGCACTCTTGCACTGATTGTAGGAATGTTTCTTATTTATAATACTATGACCTTTTCCGTTGTCCAGAGACGTACCATGATCGGTATGCTCAGAGCCACAGGTGTTACAGGACAGGAAATTTTCATTCTTATACTGGGTGAGGCTCTCATTACAGGTTTAATCGGGACGATTGCCGGCATAGGTGGCGGGATCTGTCTGGGGAAAGGTATGGTTTCACTTGTATCAAAGGCAATAAATGATATATATTTTGTTATCTCTGTGACCCATATATCAATAAAGCCTTTTATTATTTTTAAAGGTATTATACTGGGGCTTCTGGCAACGCTCCTTGCGGCATTACTGCCGGCACTGGAAGCTACTTCCGCACCTCCGGGGACTGTTATAAGACGTTCTGAAGCGGAAAAAAGACTGCATCTTACTCTTTTTTCAAAATCAATAACAGGTATATCCTTAATCGCATTATCGGCAGTTATGATATTTTTTTCAGAAAAAAGCCTTTTATTCAGTATAGGTTCGCTCTTTGTCATAACCCTTGGTGCTGCCCTTCTTACCCCGCTGTTTACTGTAATTTTTACAGTCCTTTTAACACCTGTTACCCGTGCTTTATTCGGCATTATAGGTTCTATGTCGGCAAGAGGTATCATTTCTTCTTTAAGCCGTACGTCTGTTGCAATTGCAGCTCTCATGATAGCTGTTTCCGTAACGGTAAGTGTGGGGATTATGGTAGGAAGCCTCAGACATGCAGTAATAATATGGATGGAAACCTTCCTTAAAGCCGATATATATGTATCTCCTCCCAGTCTTGTTTACAGCCGTTCAGATCTGATACTTGACAGGAAGGTAATAGAGAAATTCTCTTCTTTCCCCGAAGTTTCTTTTATAAGCACCTACAGAGGCGTTATGGTAGAATCGGAAAAGGGATTGAACCAGCTCATAGCAATTACAGTTGATCACCAGACCTGCCATTCCTTTCGTTTTAAAGAAGGTAAAGACATATGGCCCGGTTTTATAGAGAGGGATGAAGTCATAGTATCAGAACCATATGCCTATCTTCACGGTACAGAAACAGGTTCTGAGATTCATCTGGCCACAGACAGGGGAAAACATGATTTTCCTGTAGCAGGTATTTTTTATGATTATACATCGGACAGAGGTATAATTGTTATGAACAGGAAAACATACGATAAATTCTGGGATGACAGAAATGTTTCTTCTATTGCCATATATGTGAAAGACGGAGTAGATATAGATAAATTTATAGATAAAATGGAACGTGAGACAGGAACGGAACAGGTAATAGCAGTGCAATCAAACAGAGAACTCAGGAAAACAACACTCGGTGTTTTTGACAGAACATTTATTATAACAGATGTATTAAGAATTCTTTCGATTATAGTGGCTTTCATAGGGGTTCTGAGTGCTTTAATGGCACTCCAGCTTGAAAGAGCAAAAGAGATAGCAGTTCTCAGAGCTACAGGTCTTACTCCCTTACAGGTATGGAAAATTGTTATAATACAGACAGCTCTCACAGGTATTATAGCAGGTTTTATGGCCATTGCACTGGGTATTATAATAGCCGTTGTGCTTATATTTGTCATAAACAGGATATCTTTTGGATGGACAATGGAAATGATTATAAGTCCGTTTATACCTGTTCAGGCTTTTATAATTTCACTGTCTGCTTCTATCCTGGCAGGAATTTATCCTTCTATAAAAATGGCCGGAACCTCTCCTGCACAGGCACTCAGGGAAGAGTAAATACAGTGACTACACCGGGCTTTCTTCAAAAAATTTTATATATTTCTTTATTTCATGGAGGCTTTCCAGAAAAGCATCAACAACTTTCGGGTCAAACTGGGTACCACTTTTACTTTTTATCATTTCTACTGTTTTTTCTATAGAAAATGGTTCTTTGTAGGAACGTTTTGATGTGAGAGCGTCAAATACGTCTGCCAGAGCAACAATACGGCCGTATATGTGTATATCCTCTCCTTTAAGTCCGTTGGGATAACCTGTGCCGTCAAAATATTCATGATGTTTCAGACATATCAGAGCAGCAGTTTTAAGGTAAGGTGACCTGGATTCTTTAAGGATTTCGTAACCTATGGAAGGGTGTTTCTTTATTATTTCATATTCTTCTGCTGTCAGTTTTTCTGTTTTTAATAAAATATTATCAGGTATGCCGATTTTCCCTATATCATGTAACGGCGCTCCTATTTCTATATTGTCCAGATCCTCTTCCGAAAGCCCGTATTTTTCGGCAATTATGCGGGAATAGACACTGACTCTTTTCAGATGCTGTGAAGTGACTTCATCTTTATATTCTGCGGCAAGGGCAAGACGAAATATTGTATCCAGATGGGCTACCTTTAAATCGGATTGAGTTTTAGCAAGGTCCAGAAACATATGATCCAGTTTATCTACCATTGTGTTGAAGGAATCTGCCAGCTTTTTTATCTCGTCTTCCGATTTGATATCTATCCTGGATTTAAAATTCCCTTCCGATATTTCCTTTGTATGTTCCGCAATTTTTAGAATAGGGAGACTTATGGTAGAAGAAACAAGAGCACTTAAAATAACAGAAATAATTAAGTCTAATATGAATATAAGGATACTCCAGAGGGTGAGATATTGCTGAAAAGAGGAGATTTTTGATGCAGACATATCTATGGCGACTACTGCCAGAGTTTTTCCATTTTTATCTCTGACAGGAGCATAACCTGTAAGCCATGTTCCCCACCGGTCATTATAATAATGTTTTGTTGTTACTGGTTTAATAAAAGCCACTTTGTCTCTCAGTTCAGGAATTTTACTTACATCATAATTTATTTCTTTTTTATCCTGTTCAGTCATTACGTCTCTGTTGAAATATTCTGAATCGGCAGCAAAATTACATATATTCGGATCTTCTGTCTCAACCAGTGTATAGGCATATCTTATATCAGGGTTATTCTCCAGTACTTTATGGAGTAAATTATTATATTTTTTAAAGGGCTCTGAGAATACAGGATTATTGGGATCAATTTTTTTGAATTCTTCCGGTTCTATCATTAAAGCAGTGGTTGAAGCTATGGCAAGAACTGCTTTTCTTAAAGCTTCAAACTGCACATTTACAGCTATACGGTATATAAAATATATTGTAGAGCCTGATACTGCTATTGTAGTTAAAAGAAATATAATAAATAATTTTACCCTGAAACTTTTAAACATATTTTTACGAAATATGACTCCAGTTTATATTATAGTCAGTTTCATCATTAATAAGTGAAAATAGTATCTTGTTTTTTACTATTACATCATAATCAGAATTATAACACTGTAAACCCTGAAGTGCAATCAGATAGTTTTTTAAACGACAGGTAGTTTAAATTTTACTGGAAATTGCACTTGATTTATATGAGAATCGTAACGCGTTACGGGAGGAACAATTCTCATACTTCTGTGTGACCGAACCGGTCATGGTTGTTAGTGATAGTGAGTAGTGAAAGATGAAATTATGTACAGGCATACAGGCAGTTTATCTGAATAATTTAAAATATTCTTCTGCAGCTGCCAGATTTACCGGTAACTGTAAAACACCATTTATGATACCGCCATATAATTTTTTTCTCTCTATCTCTTTTTTTGCTCTTTCAATTTCATCACTATTATTTTCGTCATTTATCCTTATATCAATTTTACCGAGTGTAT
>JBEHWP010000516.1:0-5061 GCA_040217665.1 Vulcanimicrobiota bacterium | reverse complement strand
CTTCCGGTACAAAAAGCAGATTAAAAAAAGAGGTAAGTACACCGAGAAAATTAAAAAATATAGTACGGTGGATAAAAACACCTCAGGCAAAGAGAAATACACTGAGAATGGCTACAGCTTCAGCCATGGTAAGTAAATGGGATGAAAAAGAATATGAGTATCTTGAAGAAGCAAAACGATTACTGGGAATAGACGTTAAAGAAGCTGACAGTATAATAAAAAAGACTGAAGAATATTTAAAACCATTGCTCGGTTTATAAGTGAAAAGTAATTAAAATTTTATTCTATTTACTGTTCATCTGTGATATGTTTTTCAGCATAAGAAGAGCCATCTCCAGTTGATGATCCACTTCAAGGGCTTTAATACAGTATAATCTGGCATCTTCACAATTACCGGAAATTAAAGAAATATGTCCCAGTGCAACAAGAACCATTTTATTAAAAGGCTCTTTTTCTAAAATCTGGAGGAATATATTTTTTGCCGTGACATTCTCATTCAGCCTCGTAAGAAACAATCCCAGCTTTAACTTTATAGTAAGATTATCAGGCTCCAGTGAAAGTGCTTTTTCTGTAAGTTTTGAGGCTTCAAAGATATTACCTTTATAATAATATATAAGAGCTAACTGATAATAAGCCTGACTGTGGGACTGATCTGCCTGAAGAGCATCTTTGAGGTTTTTTTCAGCTTCATCCATATTGCCTCTGTAATATAGATGAAGAGCAAAATTATAATATTTTTCTGCCTTTTCTCTCAGATCATCTGTTATAAGAATATCATAAAAACTTTTGATTTCGAAAAACTCTGTCGCCAGAGGCACTGTATTATAAAAATCTTTTGCCTTATAAATAATTGTAAAATCTCTGAAAGCACAGAAGGGAGGCACAGGAACTCTGCCGTATAAACCATAGGTTCTGCACGAATAAGGTCTTACATGATAAATAGAACAGCCGCAGTCACCATAAAGAGGGCATCCTGTATATATAAGCTGTCCGTCCATAGTTCTTTTCTTATTTATATAATCCCGAAATGCTCTTCCCTCTCCTGCTCTGTTATTTTTTTCAAGAAAGAGATCTATATATTGATATTCTATCTCACATACTCCATGAGTAAGAACACAGGTACAGCAGCTATGACAGGAGCCGCAAAAATTCTTTTTACTTTTTTCAAATAAAAGAGAAAGTTTATTATAATAACGGGCAAGTTTTTCAAAAAGTTCTTCCTTTGTAACCATAAAGATATTATATCATATTTGGAGGGAATATAAATCTTACATAGAATTATAAAATCGTAACGCGTAATGCGTGACGCGTGACGCGTGATCTATCACGAGTTTCCGAAAGGGGGTTTTGGTGGCAGGTTTTAAAGTGTTACAACTTAAAACTCCACATAAAAATGGCTAAAAAATTCATACCAACATTAGTTATAGGTCTTGGAGGCACAGGTCATCGTGCTGTAGTAAAACTTAAACGATTGATGCAGAAAAATGGTCTGGGAGAACTCCCTGTAATAAAATATCTTGTATTTGATTGTGATACTGATGAAGTTATAGGCTCTATGACTGCTTCAGAGATGGAACCGAATGAATTTTTCCATCTCACAGTAAAGAATGCTGCCGCTATAATCAGGGAAGCTCATCCGGGAGGAGCACAGCCTCTTATAGGTAAATGGATACCGAAGGATTTTACTCCCAATGATATAAAAGACGGAGCAGGACAGATAAGAACTTCAGGAAGGCTTTCTGTGTTCTGGAACTGTCAGATCATAATTTCAGCCATAGCCCAGGCTTTAAATCAGGTTACCCAGATAGGGAATGAAAAACGTATGAAGGATCTGGGATTTGAACTTACAAGAAATGATGTAATAGATGTATATATAGTCTGTTCAGTATGCGGAGGAACAGGAAGCGGAACATTTCTGGATATTGCCTATCTTGCAAGACAGGCATGTCTCAATGCAGGAGTATCAAAAATAAATTCTACAGGCATCATGGTTATGGCAGGAGCATGGACAAGCGGCACAAGGCCTGTCGGTATGGAGGCAAACGCCTATGCTGCATTGAAAGAACTGGATTATTTCATGGATAAGAAAAGTACCTTTTCGTGCCATTATCCGTCACTGCCGCCCGTTACGACAAAAGAAAAACCTTTTGATATATGTTATCTTGTAGATTCTATAAATGCAAATGGCAGAAAACTGGCAGATATTGAAGAAGTTACCGAAATGATAAGCGATGCAGCTTTTCTCATGATAGGAACACAGGTAGGTAAAAGCCTTGCCAGTCCCTTCGACAATATAAAACCTGTTCTTACAAATTATGAACAGGGAAAAAATACTGCTTACAGCGGTCTTGGAACATCTGCCGTAGAATACCCGACAGAAAGAATTTTAAAGATAAATGCTTTCAAACTTGGTCAGGACATAATAGAAAATCTTCTCATGAAGGATAAAGACTGGTTAAAACAGAGTGATAATCTTGCAGACACTTTTATAAATAAAAACCAGCTTGACGAGGAAAATTCAGATCAGCTTATAGACAGAATTATAATTAAACCTGACGGTTCCAGAATTAATATTATTATAAGCCCGAACAGATATGACGAAATAAGTGATAAGGAACTGAGTCAAAAAATCTTAAATGACGGCCAGTATTATGAAACACAGGCAATGTCTCAGATTGAAGGAATAATGAAAGCAAATGAGACACAGATTTCAGACATGAGTCTCAATGCTCTTCAGGAAGAAATTATAAGAATCTTAAATGATCCTGCCCTGGGGGTAGAAGTGGCTTTCAGATGTCTTGAACACTTAAAAGGTGATTTTGACCGTTACACAGAAATGATGAAACAGGAAAAACAGTCTATCGATATGCAGGTAGAACAGCTCAGGTCAAAAATACGTAACGGCCAGAATGAACTGGACACTGTTATAAAAAGCTGGAATCTCATAGGTAAAAAAGGAAGAATAAGGGATAGCCGTGACAGCCTCGTAAGAGGCGTACAGGCTCTTCTTAACAACATAATAGATTCAAGAAGAAGAGCCATAGCCATAACTATTTACTCAAATCTCCAGAGTGCCATATCCAGGATCAGAGGCAGGATAGATAAAGTAAAGAACCAGCTGGATATGGTCTGTCAGGATATAAGGGCAAAATATAAAAACCAGCTCTCAATAAAAGAAAGAAAAGGCGTACTTGTTTCAAGTATTATTGAGGATAACGGTATAGTGGCTCTATATGATGAATATATAAAAGACATTTCTAAAGAAAAAGCAGCTTTTCTTTCCCAGTATGGTCCTCTTATAAACTTCGAATATTTATCTATTGATGAAATAATAGGTAAGGTTATAGAATATGCGAAGGAACGATTCAGACTGGTTCTGGGACAATCAATAGATGATTTTATTGCTGCCAATAAAGATAAAGTTAATATTCCTTCAATGGTAGACGATATAATCTTTAAAGCAGCACCTTACTGGAATTATAATTCTGCCATGCTTCAGCATGGAGGTAATGTGAAACAGATAGTTGTTCTCGGTGTTGAAGACAGAGAAAAATCAATGGTTGTCAACGAATTTAAAGGAAGACCATTCGGTGCGGAAGAAGATAACGTATCTTCCACAGGAGATAAAGACAGGATAACCATATTAAATACAGTCCATGGCCTTCCTCTTTTCGCAATTTCTCAGATGCAGAACTACAGATACAGTTATGATCAGGTAAGAGAAAGCGGTTCAAAACCTCTTCATATAGCAGAAGATTTTTCATCATTCCCCTCCATAGAACCGGGAGAAGATACGGGACTTCTTAACTTTGCCCTTGCATGTGCCTTCAATTTCATTATACAATCAGGGGCAAATTATGTTTATAAACTTGAAGATGAACTTTCGGAACCTGTCATGCTCGGTAAAGGCAGGGAAAAATCGGCTGTTTCCTACGGAACCAGAAAGGATCTCACAGGAGATACTACAACCAGAATAGAGAAAAAAATGGTTGCAGAAGGAGTTAATTCCATAATAACAGGACTTCAGAAGTATTACGATGATAATTTAAAGATAGCCATGGAACAGCCATCAACCGGATACAAGGAACATTTGAAAAAAGAGCTCAGGGATATTAAAGCCTATATTGATGAATTACAGCAGTAAAACAGCAACATTTATTTTACTTTTATTTATATGTTTCACATCTGTTTCACTGGCAGAAGAAGTAGAAAACGCTAAAGGTTATTATACCTTTCAGATACCTCAGGGCTGGAGGAAAATAGATTATGATCCCATAATAGTAGCCGGACCGATAAACGGGAAGGGTTATTACTTCAGAATAGATTATGTAGATTTTTCCAGTAAAGAAGAAACAGACTTCAAGGATGTACCCAGGTTATTTTCCGGGGCCTATAATTTTATTCTTACAGAAAAAGGAGATGTAACAGTACAGTCTCTTGAAAATTTCTCGGCAGAAAAAGGTATTTTCATAAAAGGTCATTTCAGTTCACCTGAAGGAGAAATTAATGTAGAAGAAATTTATCTTAAGAAAGGTAAAAGGGTTTACAGATTATATTCTGTAATACCTGTCCGGGAATATGAAACATCAAATCAACAGGTAAACATGTTAATATCCAGTGTAAAACTTCAGGCAATGCCTGAAAATATCGCTATTTCGCCTTCACCATCTCCTGGAAAAGGTCCAGAAAATCCTCAGGGAGTGGAAGTTATAACACCTGAAGACGGAGTAAATATAGCTCTGAAAGACCTTGGAGCCTATGTAGAAGGAGCCAGGGACGACCTTGGCAACATCAGTTCAATGCTTGACGGACAATCTACCAGTTATTCTTCTTATTACGGTTTTACCTATGCTCTTTTAAATGAACCCATGACAGTAGTACTTGACAAATGCTATCTTATAAATAAAATAGATATACTCTTCTGGGATTTATCAAGCAGTTATTATCAGTTTAAAATAGAGACTTCCGTAAACAAAAAGGACTGGGAACTGCTTCTTGACAGAAGCTATGGTCAATGGTACAGCTGGCAGTATATCAATTTCCCGGCAAGACCGGTAAAAT
>JBEHWP010000515.1:0-5087 GCA_040217665.1 Vulcanimicrobiota bacterium | reverse complement strand
AAAGCTCCGAAAGAAAGGTTATTTCTTCGGAGGATATATTCCTCGATGGTTTAACTCCGACAGTATTTTAATGCAAAAAAATAGGACATTACCTGATGTCAGTAACATAAATCTTTATTCTGAAAAAGCAAAAAAAATACTCTCTCTTATCCGGTCTGATTGGAATTATAGTTATCTTTAGTATCACTACAGATAAGCTATTATTTATTTTTAATCCTGTCCCTGGCCGGACTCTTTTCCTACAGAGTCCGAACAGTGACAGGTGTGACTGCTATATTTAGCGGAATGCCAATTTATCTGTTGCAGTATTTAAGATTTTATTTTTTTATTTACAAAATCTACAAAATCATTGATAGTCTTTAGCTGTCCCGCACTGGCATCTGATAGATCTACATGATATTTTTTCTCTGTCTCTACAGCTAACATGGGTAAATCAATAGAATCCATCCCCTGAAGAATAAGGGGCACATCTACTTTAAGACTATTAACGAATTTCTCATTCATTCCTGTTTCTTTCAGCAGGTTAATAATATCGGATGATGTAACAGCCATGTTTTAATCTCCTTTTTCTTTTGTAAGTAATTTGAATCTCTGAATTTTTCCTGTTTCGGTTTTCGGTATTTCTTCTGTGAATATTATCTGGACAGGACACATATATTCAGGTAATTTTTTTAATATAAAATTACGTATGTCTCTGCTCACCGAAGGATCTTGATTAATACCTTCCCTGAGAACCACACATGCTACAGGTTTTACCAGTTCTTCCAGTTTTCTCCATGTTACTCCGCATTCCATTACCGCAGGGTGTTCTTTTATTACCTGTTCTACCTGTACCGGTGATACCCAGTTCCCATTAACTTTGAACATATCATCACTTCTGCCCTGATATGTGTACCAGCCGTTGTTTTCAATATAGATATCTCCGGTTTTTATCCATCCTTCAGGAACCATTGTTTCTTTCGTTTTATATGGTCTGTTCCAGTAATAAGGAGCATTACTGTCTCCTTTTATAAGTAAATGTCCCTGATTGCCCGGAGGAACAACTCTGCCGTCTTGTCCTACAATCTTTACTTCATAACCGGGTACAGGGAAACCGGAAGAACCGGGCCGTATATTCCCCGGCCTGTTTGAAATAACAATATGCATTGTTTCTGTAGTTCCGAGACCGTCTATTATTTCAAGGCCTGTCATGTCTTTCCATTCTTGATAAATTCCCTGAGGCAGAACCTCTCCTGCAGATATACAGAGGCGAATGGACGGAAAGGTAACTTTTTTTTCCATAGTTTTTATCATCATATTATAAAGAGTTGGCACGCCGAAAAAAATAGTCGGTTTATATTCTGAAATAATCCTCATTACTTCAAGTGGCTCCGGTTTATCAGGAAATAAAACTGTTGATGCGCCGAGAGTCATAGGAAAAGCAAGACTGTTTCCGAAACCATAGGCAAAAAATAATTTGCTTGCAGAAAAGGTTATGTCTCTGTCTGTCATATTCAGAACCTGTGTACCATAGGTTTTTGCAATAAAGGTAATATCCTTCAGCCTGTGTGGTATACCTTTAGGAGAACCGGTACTGCCTGACGTGTACATAATAAAATTTATATCTTTTTCAGGTGAATATTCGGCTTCAGGTGATGACTGTGTTACCAGGTCATTATAATAGTTATCATCGATATATAATCTAAACCTGAGAGAGCCCTGTTTTATCCCGGATATGTCATTACTCTTTAATGTAATAAGAGCAGATGCTTCACAGTCATAGAGGATAAATTCACATGTGTCCGCTTTTAAATCAGGACTCAAAAGTACCGGAATGGCACCGATTTGTATGGCCCCCAGAAAGGCATAAATAAATTCAGGACAATCGGGAAGAGCAATAAGGACTCTGTCTTTCTGTCTGATGCCGAGTTTTTTTAAGATATTTCCTACTCTGTTTATATATTCCAGGAGTTTTGAATAGGTTATCTCATCTCGACAGTAATAAATAGCTGTCTTATTGCCTCTTTGTAATGCATGACCGGTCAGAATATCAAAAAAATTTTCACGATAGATATCCAAAATAAACCCCTCTCGCCAATTACTGACGTAAAAATATTATATCAGAATTTTAATATACGAACAAGTTTGATATTGTAACTGTCACGACCTGGTGGCCGTAACGAAGAATGAGAACATGTTCCTCTCTTCACCCCTCACGATTCTCATATAAACCCTTTTACTTTGTTATTGTATATGGTATAATGCCATAGCGCATGTTTGGGTGCAGTTCATAGTAATTTCTCGATCATTTTTTCAGAAAGAAAATGTTATGGCTCATATAGAAGAACGTGTAAATAACATAATTGAATATAACAAAAAGTTATGGGAGCAAAATCTTCTGGAAGGAAATGTCCCTTTAGCCATAGAGATAATGTGCAGAATCGGCGATATTTTTCCTGACAAAAGTGAATCTCTCTATGAACTTATAAAGATTTCCAGAAAGATATTGAAATTATATCCTGATGATATGGATATATATTATTTTATTGCCATCTGTTATATAAAACTCTATGACTTTGGTCTGGCCACTGTAGCAGTAAGAAAAGCTCTCAGATTGAATCGTGATACTGTAAGATTTTATAAATTGCTTGCCTATCTGTATATACGCACACTTGACATACCGCAGGCTATAGATATTTATAAAAAATTAATGGAACTTGTGCCGGAAGAAGAGAATTATCTGCTTTTTAGCATGGGATTTGCTTATCTGTGTATGAATAATATAGAAGAAGCTGTAAAGATATGGAAAGAAACAATAAAAAAATATCCTCACTGCAGGCTGTGTGAGTCTGCACTGGAATTTATAGAAAAAGGTAACATAACATGAAATTAGGTTTTATAGCTGCTGCTGATCGTGAAAATAATTTTAATAAAATAGAACCTCTGGGATTACTCTATATGGCAGCTTATCTTGAAAAATATCTGAATTTTGAAAATGTAATAATAGCAGAAGATGTGGAAACACTTATAGGGGAAAAACCCGATCTTGTCGGCATATCTACTTACAGTACCTGTATAGGCAGGGCAGGTGAGATTGCAAAGAGAGTCAAAGAAGAAATCGGTGTCCCTGTTATAATAGGCGGGCCTCATGTGACACTTTACCCGGAGTATTTACCGGAAAACTGTGACATTGGTGTTATAGGAGAAGGGGAGCGGACAATGGCGGAACTTCTGGAACTTTATTTGAAGGAACATGCCTTTGCGCCTCATGAATTAAGAAAAATAAAAGGAATTATATTTAAAGAAGGTTCTGAAAGAGTAAAAACACCGGAAAGAGGATTGATATTTCCTCTTGATATAATACCGCCTCCTAAAAGAGACCTTGTGCAAGATTCTTTTTTTGTTCCCAATATTATGACAGGGAGAGGATGTCCCTATAAATGCAGTTTTTGTGCCACTCAGCTTGTATGGAAAAAATATCGTAATTTTTCTCCTGAATATGTAAGTAAGGAACTTCTTACACTCATAGATAATGATAATTTCAATAAAATAGAGTTCGGTGATGATCTTTTTGCTATATCAAATGACAGGGTAAGAGCCATACATGATATTATAATAAATAATGAATTACATAAAAAAGCTTTTTTCTATGTTAATATAAGAGCAAATATATTTAATGAAGAAATGGCCTGTCTTTTTAAAGAGATGAATGTTACAAAGGTATTTGTGGGTTTCGAATCCGGTTCTGATAAGATATTAAAATTT
This sequence comes from Vulcanimicrobiota bacterium, assembly GCA_040217665.1. Lineage (GTDB taxonomy): Bacteria > Vulcanimicrobiota > SpSt-956 > SpSt-956 > JAKJGF01 > CALARM01. Next base: position 1,343 of record JBEHWP010000515.1, on the reverse strand, counting down.
TATAACAAGAAACAGACTGTAAAAGATAACCAGAAGGTAGTGGATTTATGCCATAAATATGATATAGGAATTATCAGTTCTTTTATAGCGGGAGCACCTGTAGAGACAGAAGATGATATAAAAGCAACCCGTGATTTTATATACAGAAATTCGGAAAAAATAGCTGTTTTTGTAGTATGTTATTTACAGCCATGTCCAGGCACACCTTTATGGAATACCATGAAATTACCGCCTGTAAGAAGTGAAAAAGATTTACAGGAAGTTATCTGTCGTAAGAATTTCAGTGAATATCTTTCAGACGAGCAGCTTGAAAACTATTTAAATGAAATAAACAGTATTTATAAAGGTCCTGTTAAGCACCTTTCTCATGGCCTGGACATTATCTGCGAATTACACAAAAAGGAGCTTTATTCTGTGCCTGACCATTTGTTGTTGAATGATTTGATGACATTTAGAGACAGAGGGAAGGAAATCGTGAGTCGTGAAGAGTGAAGAGTGAGTAGAGGCGAACCACTGTGTTCGCCCGGTACCGGTGAAAACATGCATTACGACCCACGCGTCACGCGTCACGCATCACGCATCACGAAACCACCCGTTACCCGTCACGCATTAAGAAAGAGGTATTTTTATGACAATCAGATTTTTATCTACTGTGTTAATATTCCTTGCTACTATGATTGCCATATGTTCGGCAAGCAGTGAAAGAAAGGAAAAAGAACTTTCAGTAATTTTTTATCTTGACAGCCAGCAGGCTATGCCGAACGAGTTCTCCATGAAAATTCTTCAGGATATGGCAGAAGTCGGCAGCAGTGAATATATGGACATAATATTACAGATAGGATGTACGGAACCATTAAAGGAAAGTAATCTTGATGAAGATGATAAACACCTTGTGGGGCCTGTTACCATGCCTCATTGGAAAGGTGTCAGAAGATATGTCATTTCTCAGGAGAAAAAGGCAGACATTGCTGAAATATTGCCTGAAGATACTATGATGAATTCCTCTGAAACTCTTGAGCATTTCATTGTATGGGCCATGGAACATTACAACAGCAAACATTATATAGTAGTCCTTATGGAACATGGTCATGCCTGGAAAGGCTTTCGCACTATGACTGCCTCCGAAATAGGAGATTCAGTGAGGAAAGGTGTGGGAGAAGGCAATAAAATAACTGGTGATAATGATAAAATAGACGTGTTTTATCTTCAATCATGCCTTATGGGAAGCATAGAATCTGTAACTGCTCTGGAATCCGTGGGCTCCGTTCTTATTACTTCGGAAAATCCTGTTTATGCACTTTCAAACAGGGATTTTGATTTCATATTCGGAGAGCTTCTCAAAA